>NZ_JBBIAR010000031.1:0-107415 GCF_054185165.1 Bradyrhizobium sp. UFLA05-109
GATGATGGTGTGATGCGAAACGGTCGAGCCGTCGATTGGGACAACCCGCTTCTGGGTCATGGGCGTCAAAGCCCGTGAAAATGATTGGGACCCGATCCGCGGACTACATCAGGGCCAGCGGTCATGGTGCCGCGCAAACAGGCCGGACACATGACTTGCACCCGACCGCAAGCCGAACGCCAGATTCTTCTTGCAACGCGGGCGTCGTCCACACATGACCCTGACCGGACTCTGCGCATGTCCGGGACAACGTCGCCATCCGGCGCCGCCATCGGCCTATTCGAAGGGTGGCCTCAGCGGGCGGGCCGCAGCATCGGCACCATAGGCGGCGAATCTCCCGCGCGTATGACACCCAGCGCCTCGAAACCGAGCCCCTGGTAGAACGCAGCGTTGGCAGGGTTGCTAGACTCTAGGTAGGCCGGCATGTGCTCCTGGTCGCAACGACTGAGCGCTTCCCTCATGAGCGCGGATCCGATGCCCCTGCCGCGGAGGTCGGGCTCCGTGCCGATCGTCGGCAGATACCAGTGCGGATTGCGTGGGTGGTAGGCCGCCATTTCGCCGAACATGGCGTTCACATCGGCCATTACGCGCAGTGACACGCTCTCGTGAAGGATACTAGCGATGGCATCCTCGGCGGGCTTCACACCTGGCGCAAGCCAGAGCGCAGCCCCCAGATTGCCCTCGATGCACCACGCCGTGCCGGTTGAAAAAGCCTTGCCTGCGAATGCCCGGATGAACCGCCCGAAGTAAGCGAGATATTGCTGTGGATCGCGATACATCCAACGCGCCACTGGGTCCGCTGCGAACGCCAGGACCATGACGTTGATCAGCGGTTCTATGTCGGCCGGCCCGGCGAGAACGACGCGGTTGCTGTTCTCTGCCATGCGGTGGTCGCCCGTGCGTAGAACTTGCGTTCCAGCGGTGTTGGATTTCATGTTCTCCTCCGTTTTGATTTTAGTTGCGATTGAGGTTTGCCGGTACCTCAGGGTTTCCGATGCATTGGAGCTGAATGCCGCGCTGAATCAGATCCGCCGCTCGCTCGGCTAGGGGCAGGCGGCGATGATGGGCAGGTTGCTCTACACAAAAATTTCAGCCATCCGGAATTGCGTTACATGGGTAACGACCGAGCTGTTTTTGCACACTCAGGTCTGGCGGCGGCACTAAACCAAGTTCCACAACCCGCCAGTCGATCGGAGCTGGCCCAGGCGCGCTACGTCGCCTCTTGGCCCCTCGCGTCATTTGCTGCTTCTGCACAAATGCGGGCGCTATCGGGACCGAAGCGGACTTCGATTGGTAGCGAGCACTGCGCGGCTCAGTCGCGGATGACCCAGAGCAGACCTCGGACGCTCTTGCGGGCTCAGGGTTCCACGGGAGCTATCCGAGGGCTGGCTGGAGCGATAGCATCTCAGGTCGCAACGTTAGATCGGGGAGTAGCGGCGATGAATCAGCCCGAGAGCGGCGAAGGGCCCGACAGCCGTTCGGATTTTGAAAAGGAGCTGGCCGAGGTTCGTCGGCAACGGGCGGCCGTCTCGGCAGTACTGCGCGCTATCGCCAATTCACCACACGACTTGCAGCCCATATTCGACACCATCCTCGACAGAGCAGTGCATCTCTGCCGTGCAGAGTGGGGCTCCTTCCGTCTTTCCGAGGAAATAGGCTTTCGTCTAGTTGCCTACAAAGTAAGCCCGACGTTTTCAGAGTTAGTTTCGCCGCCTATGCTTCAGAGACAGGACAGCTTTATAGGTCGCCTCTTCGCAAGCAAGTCGCCCGTCCACATTCCCGACCTTGCGGCTGAATTTCGTCGTTTGGGGGAGGCTGACCGACCCGTATCCCTAACCAAATTGGACGTTGGGACGTGCCTTTTCGTACCGATGCTCAGAAACAACGAGCAAATCGGAACACTTGGCCTTGTGCGGTACCGCATAGAGCCCTTTACGAAGAACGAGATTGTGCTGGTTACGGACTTTGCCGCGGAGACTGCTATTGCCCTTGAGATCACTCACCGAGAGAGGCAGCTTCGCGAGTTGCAGATGCAACTGGCGCATGCGAACCGTGTCGCGACCATGGGGCAACTTACGGCCTCGATCGCCCATGAGGTCAATCAGCCGATCACCGCGACGATCGGCAACGCGGAGGCGACGCTGCGCTGGCTTGCTCGCCAGCCGCCGCGTTTGGATGAGTGCCAACAGTTGCTTGCTAGGATCATCAAGGATGGCCAACGAGCGAACAATGTTGTCGGCCGAATCCGTGATCTCACAAAAAAAGTGCCACCGCGGATGGAGCGCATGGAAATCAACGGGGTGATCGGTGAGGTGATTGAGCTTACGCGTGGCGAGGCAATGAAGAGCAGCATCTCGGTGCAGACGCACTTCGCTGAGGGGTTGCCTGTCGTTAAGGCGGATAGGATTCAGCTCCAACAAGTGGTTCTTAACTTGATCATCAACGCCGTCCAAGCGCTCAGTGACGGCGGCAAAGGTCCGCGTGAATTGGCAATCAGTACTTCGATAAGTGGGCCAGATGGTGTGCTCGTCTCTGTGCGAGATTCGGGGCCAGGCATAAGCCCAGAAAACCTCGAGCGTCTTTTCGATGCATTCTATACAACTAAGCCCGGCGGAATGGGGATGGGACTGTCGATCTGTCGTTCGATCATCGAAGCCCACGGCGGGCGGATTTGGGCGACTGCGAACGTTCCTCATGGCGCTGCTTTTCACGTCACTATCCCTACTGCACCCCAATGCTCTGAGGCCGGTTGATTGGGCTGCGTATGGTGCCGCGCGGCATGAGTCTGGATATGGCCCCTCGCGTCATTTGCTGCTTCAGCACAAATGCGGGCGCTATCGGGACCGAAGCGGACTTCGATTGGTAGCGAGCACTGCCCGGTTGAGTCGCGGATGACCCTTAGCGGCCCTCATTGATCTAGCTCAACATGGAAGCGTGACACTCTGTCTCCATCATGCCCGAGCACCATGATTTGATATCTTAAAGGTGCGGCATCTGCGGCCATGCTCTGCCTGCCGCTATCTCGATACTCTCGTTTTGGTGCGTTTAGGAGTTCTTTAGAGGCTTAGAGCGCGGGACGCTCGATTTTTCCTGAGAGTCCGCGCGCCAGGAATCGAAGACAGTTCGAGAAAACGAGGCTTGCATTGCTAAACGGATATTCTGGAGCTGCGATTGCGGAAGCTGGCTATGAAGAACTCTCGGACGCGAAAAATCCTTGTCGCTGCTATCCTGGTGATTGCGTTGGCGGCGATGCTCGCCGTTGTCAACTCATTCGGGTTTACCCCAGATCCAAGTGACACCTCGACTTTCATGGCTCGAGCGCAGCAGAAGTCTGCCTCTGGAATCAAGGTGGATGCCAGCGCACTCGGCGAGAGCGAAAGTCGCCAGTTCTTTGGCGAAAATCTTGCCAGACGTAACATTCAACCCGTCTGGCTATCCATCGAGAACCAGACCGATGACCAACTCACCTTCATTCCCGTCGCGACGGACCCAGATTACTATTCACCATACGAGGTTGCTTATCGATTTCGCGGCCTGATGTCCTTTGCCGCCAATCGTGCGCGCAACGAGTTCTTTCTGAGCCACCAAATTGCAAACGTCCTCCCGGCCCACTCGAAAACGACCGGTTTTATGTATTGCATCCTGGACGCTGGCATCAAATATGCCCATATCGTCATAGCCGGGCCGAAACGTGTTGAGACCTTTGAGTTTGCGTTGCCCGTCCCGGGACCAAAGTTTGTCGGTACCGACATTGGCACTGATATCATCTATCCTGGCAAGAAGATCAACGATCTCGATCTTGAGTCATTGAGAACGACGTTTGCGAAGCAGGCCTGCTGCACAACCAACGCTGACGGCACGCGCAACGGCGATCCGCTCAATCTCGTCATTGTCGAAAACCGGCAAAGTCCGATTGTTCCTTTCATCTCCCGTGGCTGGCATCTCGCTAGGCAACTCGATTTCGCAAGTGACATGGAAACTGCGCGGGCCTTCATTTTCCGAGATCAGTTTCTGACTTCTCCAGTGAGTCCGCTGTACGTCTTCAATCGCAGGGAAGACTTCGTTCTGCAAAAGGCCCGATCGACAATAAATGAACGCGTTCATGCACGGTTTTGGCTTACGCCGTACACGTTTGAGGGACGAAGAGTATGGATCGGGCAGGTAAGCAGGGATATCGGAGTGCGCCTCACTACTCAGACATGGAATTTGACCACGCATAAAGTCGCGCCCGACGTCGATTTTGACCGCGCTTATATGCTGCAGGACATGTTGCTGTCCGGATTTGTCGAACGATACGGTTACGTCGATGGCGTTGGTGCAGCCCCGGCTTCCGCACCGCGCACGAACCTCACCGGCGATCCCTATTACACTGACGGATTGCGCGCTGTGATATTCCTCTCGAATCAAACTACACCGCTCGGAAATATCGAAAGACTTCCCTGGAACATTCCATTGGCGCCGCGTGAGGAAGCCGGTCGCGACGTTCAGTAGTCCGACCTGGGTCGTAGTTCGAACAATTTTCAATAGGCGACAGGATACATCGACCGCATCCTCGGGGGTGCCAATCTTGCCGATCTGCCGGTCCAACTGCCTGTCAAATTCAAAATGGCCAACGCGCTTGGCCTCCCGGTGGACACCGATGCTGCTCGCGCGCCCACGGGTGATCGAATGATGTCGCCTATTGGCCCTTCGCGTCATTTGCTGCGTCTGCTCAAAAGCGGTCGCTATCGAGACCGAAGCGGACATCGATTGGAAGCGAGCATTGCCTAGCTTAGTCGCGAATGACCCTTTGCGGACATATCGAAATCAAAACAGACCGAAACGGCCGAGACGAGAAGCACTGCGGCTCAACTACGGAAGTCCTTTTGTCAGCGTAAACGGATTGAACCCACGTTCCGCGAGGGCAGCCCACGAAGCTGCGCCAAGATGTGACAATCGGAAATAGAGTCGCGGCTTGGTCGGATCGGTGTCCAGCACGAACCCGGTCGGTAACTCGCGGACAGTTGTGGCATAGAACCCGCTATCCGGCGACCTCTGGGATTCGATGACAGCGATCAACGACTCTGCCCTCTCAGTCCTGCCGAGCAATTTCATCAAGAGGGCCACTTGGCTCGTCCCTTCGGTCCACACGCCGTCCCGGTCTTCACCGTAGGAAAAGCCCTCGCCGACACTCATTCGCCGTTCGGCGGTCGTCATTGCCGGTGCAAATTTCCCGGCCGCTCCGGGGAGCGCCGTTAAAGGCCAGACCTGGGCATCCAGAGCCAAAATCGGATTGTGCGTGACACCGTCTTCAGCGGTACCTGCGGCGAAACACGCGCATGCCGGATCCCACATCGTATTTACGAAGTACTCAGCAACCGTTGCCTTATCGCGCCAGCGCGAATCGCCTGTACGGATCGCAAGAAGGCCAAACGCGGCGGCGAGGTCAGTATTATGTTCAGTCGATTTCCACGTCCGCACTTCCGGCGTCGGTTCGTGCCCAAACGTACCACCCGTGAAACCGCCAGTGCCGCGCGTAGAGCCCGCGATAACGGTAAAAACAATAGGCAATTGGTTCCGATAGCATTTCGCTGCCTCTCGCGTCTTCTTCAACCAGAATAGACTTTGGGGCATCAGGAAGAGACCAGGTCGGGATCGAATACAAAATCGTGCCGTCATGTTTCAATGGCAGTTGCCGGCCCCAAGCCGAACAGCGCTTAAGCCGTTGTGATGTCGGCTGTCGGCGGTAAACCGGACGACGGGTTGTGCCTGCCTCGACCGCCGCTTGTGACCCGAAGCGGACCTCTCCCCCCGCCCCATGCCGGCTAGAACAGCAGAAATCTTGCAACGACGCTGTGCGGTGACGGCGATCCCGCCGCGGCGCTATGGAGTCAATCGACGACTGTTTTAGTGAACCACGAAAGCGTGCGAAGCGCCAAATCGTCTAGGGCGGTTGGGCCTTGAGACGCACCAAGGCCTTGATCGATATTGATGCTGAGCAATTCGTGCTTGCCGGAGTGATATCGAAGGAGGCTTTGCCCGAGTTCAAGTGGAGCATCCCTATAACGACTGCTCATCACCACGAGCATGGCACCTTTGTAGGGCACTATTTCCGCGGCCGGGCTCAGCGTCCAGACGTCTTTGTAGAAGGCCTGTTTCAAGGGCCTGATTGCGCCAGAATGCGTTTTGACCTCGACAAGTTCGCCGCCATGCCTTTCTAGCCCAGTTTCGAACTTTTCCGTGCCGGCGCGTGCTGTGTATTGGTAGATCGGATTGGCGATTGGTAGCCAAAGGACGATTGATTTTACCTGGCCTGTCGCGCTGAGGCGGCCGGCCGCAGCCGTGGCCATGATCGCTCCTTGATTGTAACCAACGATTCCGATGCGGTCGTGATCAATATCGGGTTGCTCCGCGAGCCATCGCAAGGCCGCGAGCGTTTCCGCGATGCGGCCCTCAAGCGTCATATCTTCAAGTTTTCCATCCGATCCACCTGCCCCACGCGTGCTGATCCGCAGGCTTGCGTATCCGCGCTCCGCCCACAGGCGTGCCGGGCGAGAGAAAAAGCCTTCCTGAGTGCCGCTAACCGGGAGTCCATCGCGCAGAGGCGCAAAGCCGTGCAATATCAGGATCGTCGGCGGAGACTTGACGTCAGTCGGCAGTGTCAGCGTACCAACTACCTTCTGCCCGTCCACGTCGAAATGAACGCTTTGTTCCGAGACCTTGCTCAGGATCGGCGGAGCGCTTTCGGCGACGCTAATGGCTTCTGCGGCGTTGAGTGGATCGTGTAGGATGGCGCTGATCAAGAGCATCAATGTGACTGCGACCAAGACCCGGGCGAGGCTCACCAATGAGTTACTCAACATGATGTGTCGCATCTCCGATTTTGCTACCGAGCGGCTTGTCGGCTTAATGTGGATCTTGGGCGAAACGGCCTTCAACTTCAACGTATGGCTTAACAGGTTTCCCGCCTCAGTTGGCTGCCTCCCTATCAAGCCAAGCCTACGATTTCGCCTTTTGGCCCCTCGCGTCATTTGCTGCTTCTGCACAAATCCGGGCACTATCGGGACCGAAGCGGACATCGATTAGTAGCGAGCACCGCCCGGCTCAGTCGCGAATGCCCCTGAACGGACATGCGCAGAAGAAGCCTCTTGCATTCGAAACATCGGGGTGTGATTTTGGTTCGCCCACGCACACATCAGAGATGTGCTATGCTTGACGCTGTGCGAAGCTGCTGGCTATGAGACGGCGCGAGTTCATCGCTGCCTTCCTGGGTGTGGCATGCCCCTTAGCTGGGTATGCACAGCAGCCCAAAAAGATCCCGCGGCTGTGCTTCCTTACATTCGATCCTGACGCATCGCGGTCGACACGATTTGGTGCGTTTTTTCAGGGTCTGCGCGACTTGGGTTATGTTGACGGGCGGACAATCGCAATTGACTATCTCTCTGCCGATGACCGCGGCGATCGGTTCCCCATTCTCGCTGCAGAGTGTCTGCGCCTCAAGGCGGATATCATCGTCGCGAGCACCACCCCAGCCACTCAGGTCGCCATGAACGCGACCCACACGATCCCAATCGTCATGCTCGCACTCGCTGATCCGGTAGCGGCCGGGCTTGTAGACAGCGTCGCCCGCCCCGGGGCAAACGTCACCGGAAGTTCAATGATGGTTTCCGAGCTTTCGGCCAAGCGTCTTGCCTTGTTGAAGGAGGCCGCGCCCAAAATCTCGCGGGTACTCGTACTGACCTACTCCGCCGACCCGATTGCAGCCTTACAGGTGAAGGCACTGAAGGAAGCAGCCCCCTTGTTGGGCTTGACGCTGCACGTTCATGACATCCAGACCGCCGACGACCTTCCAGCCGCGTTCGACGCGGGAGCCAAAGAAAGTGCCGAAGGGCTCATCGTCGGTGCCGAGAGCATATTCCTTGTTCACCGTGCGCGAGTTAGTGAACTCGCGGCCCGCTACAGATTGCCCGCGATATATCCTTTTTCGATGCAAGTCACGAACGGCGGTGGACTAATGGCCTATGATCCAAACATTCCTAATCTCCAAAGGCACGCAGCCAATTACGTTGACCGCATCCTCAAAGGCGAAAAGCCGGCCGACCTGCCTATAGAGCAGCCGACTGAGTTCTCATTCGTGATCAATCTCAAGACCGCCAAGGGGCTCGGACTCACTATTCCAGAGTCGATTCTGCAGCGGGCCGACAGGGTGATCGAATGATCGCTTATGGCCCTTGGCGACATATTGCGCTGCCGCACGAACTTGGTGCTAACCGGGCAGTAGCCTTCGCCGCCGACGGTTATGGGTACACGGCCTAGGCTTTATTTGTTGAGTATGATCTCCGCGCAAACGCGTTCCGCGTTTGTCGCGAGGGAAAGCCGCTGCACACTTTTCCGGATCATGCTTTACGAAGCGTACTTCTGATACATCGTGTTGGTGAAGAGACCGGCCGGGTCGTACTTGCGCTTGGCCGCGAAGAAGTCATCGATCTGCGGGTACGATTTCTCGAGCTGGTCGCGCGAGTAATAGAGCTGGTACGGCAGGAAGAAGCGCCCCTGGTTGGCGATGGTGAGATCGATCAGCTCTTCCGTCACCTTCTTCATGCGGCGGTTGCCCTCATCGTCCGTCGGCTGGTTGATGTAGAGCACCAATGAGAACGCAGGCTCCGGCGAATAGGTCAGGAAATTCTCTTCCTTGTGCACGACGCGGACCGACGCGTTCAGGAGATTGGTCTTGTTGTCGAGCATGATCCTGCGCATGCCATCGACGAAGGCGACGAAGTTTCTGCGCGGGATGAAGTATTCGTGGAGGATGTCGGCCTCGTCCTGCAAGGCATTGCGCAAGTACGGCACGGAATCGTGCATGGGATTGTTGCGGCTGACGAGGCAGGCTTCGCCCGAGGCGATCGCCTTGGCGCGGGTGACCGTGCAGGTCTCCATCCGGTGCTCGATGTGCTTCTCCGACAGCCACTTCAGCTCCTGGAAGAATGGCCCCTGCTTGGAGAGGTTGATCGTGAGCCGCCTGAGCTTCGTGCTGCTGACCTCGCCGAGCTCCTCGATCGCGAAATCGGTGCCGTCGACCTTGGTGTAGGTGTAGAGCAGCATTTCCTGCAAGAAGCTGCTCGGCGCGGTCGAAAGATGGCCGTACATCAGGCCGATATTGGTGTCCTTCTCGATCTCGCCTGCGAACAGCGCCGGGAAGGCCTTGTAGTCGAGCACGCGCCGTCCGGTCTGGTAGACCGTGTTGTCGGCGATATCGAGCTCGGCCTCGACGATCACGCCGAACAGGCCGTAGCCGCCGACCACGAGGTTGAACAGCTCCTGGTTCTCGGTCGGCGAGACGCTTTGGAGCGAGCCGTCTGCCAGCATCACCTTCATCGTCTTGATCGAGCGGGCCAGCGCGCCAGCCTGGTGGTCCATGCCGTGGGCATTGACCGAGATCGAACCGCCGACGCTGAAGATGTCGGTCGACTGCATGGCGCGCACCGCAAAGCGCGGATGCAGCGCGATCTGGATGTCATGCCATGTCGCACCCGGCTGTACGGTGACGCTGCGCGCCGCCTCGTTGAGCGTGATACGGTTGAAGTTGCGCATGTCCAGCACGATACCGCCCTTGCGGAAGGCCTGGCCGCCCATGGAGTGGCGCACGCCGGCCGTCGTCACCGGCAGCTTGTTGGCGCGGGCGAATGCCAGCGTCCTGGCGATATCATCGACGCTATGCACCTCGACCACGCCAAAAATCTCGGTGCGGTTGAGACAGCTCGCATCATTGATGCTGCCGCCGAGCTGTGACCACTTCACGCCCTGAAGCGGCGCAATCGCCCTCACCTTATCGAGATCGATCTTGCCCTGCTCGCCGATGTCGTCCGCAGCCCGGCAGTCCTTCGGACCGGTCGGATCGGCCGCCAGGGCCTGGAGCTTGCGGAAGCCATAAACACCGAACAGCGCAACGAGGACCGCGGCGGCCGAGACGCCTGCTTTGAATTTGCCAAAAGATTTTTGCATAAAGTGATTCCGGTGGGAGGGCGATGATCCGGGAGCGCGGATCATTAGTCAAACCGGCGGCCGGTCGGTTCAAGCCATCAGCCAGTTTCCAGGGACGACCATGAAAAGCTGCCGCATTCATCTGACGGGAGCATCAGGCTCCGGAGTGACGACGCTCGGCCGCGCACTGGCGGACCGGCTTGCGCTGCCGCATCACGACAGCGACGACTATTTCTGGCTGCCGACGGCACCGCCCTACCAGACGCTTCGTCCCATCCCCGAGCGCCTGCGCCTCATGCGCGAAATGTTCCTGCCGCGCCGCGATTGGGTGCTGAGCGGATCGGTCACCGGCTGGGGCGACGAGCTCGTCGCGCATTTCGATCTCGTCGTCTTCGTGATCACGCCGCGCGAGGTGCGGCTGACGCGTCTGCGCGCCCGCGAGGCCACGCATTTCGGCATGGATGCCGTCGCGCCGGGCGGCTGGCGCCATGAGGAGACCGAAGCCTTCATCGAATGGGCCGCGCATTACGAGGCCGGCGGCCGCGAAGGCCGCAATCTCGCAAAGCATGAGGCGTGGCTTGCGGGCCTGCCCTGCCCGGTCGTGCGCGTCGATGGCGCGCGGCCGGTTGCAGAACTCGTCGAACAGCTATGCGGCGACGTGCGGCGACTGCCAGACTGATGTGATATCGTCGTCCCAGCCGCCGGAGTCACCATGACCAGCAAAGCCCACGCTGGGGCGTCGCAGCCGTCGACGCCCGTCAATTTCGACGTCCCTGCCCAAGCCTGCGACTGCCACACCCACATCCACGGCGATCCCGAGAAATTCCCCTTCTTCGCGGGCCGCGTCTATACACCGGAGCCGGCGTCGCCGGAGGAGATGGCGGCGCTGCACAAGGCGCTGCATATCGAGCGCGTGGTAATCGTGACGCCGAGCGTCTACGGCACCGACAACTCGTCCACCCTGTTCGGTATGAAGGCCCGCGGCGCGACCGCACGCGGGGTGGCCGTAATCGACGACAAGACGACGGAAGCCCAGCTCGATGCAATGGGAGAGGACGGCTTCCGCGGCATCCGCATTAATCTGGCAACCGGCGGCATCAGCGATCCCAATGTCGGGCGCGCACGCTTCACGGCCGCCGTCGAACGCATGAAGTCGCGCGGCTGGCATGTGCAGCTCTACACCACACTGCCGATGATCTCCGCGATCAAGGACCTCGTGACGGCCGCGCCGGTGCCGGCGGTGTTCGATCATTTCGGCGGCCTGGAGGCATCGCTAGGGCTGGAGCAGCCCGGATTTTCTGACCTCCTCGAACTCGTGAAATCGGGCAAGGCCTATGTAAAAATCTCGGGCGCCTATCGCTCGTCAATGCTCGCGCCCGACTATCAGGACATGGTGCCGTTCGCCCGCGCGCTGATCGCGGCGAATGCCGACCGTATCGTCTGGGGCACCGACTGGCCGCACCCGGACTCAGGCCATGTCGAGGGACGAAAGGCCACCGACATCGCTCCGCTCCATCAGATCGACGACGGGCGCCTGCTCAACCAGCTCCCGGTCTGGGCACCGGATGCAGCCATCCGCAAGAGGATCCTGGTCGACAATCCGGCACGGCTCTACGGTTTTTGACGAGCGCTCGCGTGCTCCTTCAGCCAGCGCGCGGATTTGCGAAGACCGCCGAACGGGAACAAATGGAAGCCGCTGATCGGCGAGGTCGCAGCCTTCGCTGCGGTCTCGAGCCCGCGCACCACCTCGTCCGGCCCGGTCTCGGTGAGTAGCCGGCCGTAACGGCCGATCTGGTTGCGCACTGCGCGGATCGAATTGCCGACGCCGCAGCGAAGCGCGAACTTCATCAGCGTGGCCGGACTTGCGGGACCCGCGAGGCCGATGACCACGGGAAGATCGATAGCCGCGATGCGAAGCTCGCCCAGCCAGTTCACGATCGGTACGGCCTCGAAGCAGAACTGCGTGACGATATCGAGCGCGATCTGCCGCTCCCTGCCCCAGTCGCGCCACGCCGCAAGCGACTTCATCGCCTGTACCGTGTCCAGGTAAGGATGCCCTTCGGGGTGGCCGGCGATGCTGACGTGCGAGAAGCCGTGCGTCTCGATCAGGCCGCTTGCGGCCACATCGCGGCTCGACTTGAACGGCCCTTTGGCGATGGCGAGGTCGCCGGCAATCAGGAGGATGCGGTGGACGTTCGCCTCGCCGCGCAGCCGGCGGAAGAAATCGTCCAGCGCTTCGCGCGAGGCGATCTCGCGCGCCGCGATGTGGGGAACCGGGTTGAAGCCGGCGCAGCGCAGCGCTGCCGCGGTTTCGACATTGTGCTGGTAGTGGTCCCCGGGGAGGAAGGTGATGCTGACATCGATATCAGTCGCAAAATGCTCGTGCAGCTCGTCGATCTGATGCCCGCGCGAGGAGATTTCCACCGACGCCTTCGGCAGCAATGCGGCGAGATCGCCGGAGAGGGACTGTTCGAGCGTCATCGTCATCGCGCGCTCCGATCGTTTACGCCGGCGCCCGGCGACGCGAGATCACATAGGTCTCGTCGTTGAACCAGAGCCCGCCATGCTTGCGCACCACGCGATCGGTCGCCTCGAGATAGCGGCCGTCGCGCACCACCTCGGACAGCCTGTCGTCCTCGATCTGCGCGACATAGATCGCCGCGTTCCAGGCCGCGAACAGCGTCGAGGTGCCGATCGGGCCGGACACCTCATCCGGCAGGGTGTGCATGCGGTAGCGGAAGATCGCGCGTGCATCCGACGACGCATTGAAATTGTAGTGCCGCGCCGCCGAGCCGAGCTCGCGCTTGACCTCGCGCAGGATTGCGTAACGATCGGTGCCAAAGGGATCATCGCCGGGCCAGACCTGGTCGATGATCTCCATGCCGGGATCGCGGCCGTGGGAATGGATGCCGATCAGCCGGCCGCCGGGACGCAACGACCGCACCAGCGGCGTCACCACCTTCGAGGCCTTGAATTCAACGCTGGCTCGCGCCCGGTAGGGCTGTGAGGCGATGACGAGATCATAGTCCGCCATCACGCGACCCGGACGCGGCATGATCGGATCGAGCAGGAAGGAATGGTCCTCGCGCCTGAGCGTCAGGATCACCGGCCGCCTATACACCGGATTGCCGGTCTTCGTGCTGATGCCGGCGCGCCAGTTCTCGGCGAGGAACGGCTCGAGTTCGCCGATCTGCTCGGCAAAGCCGTGCGCGGTGTTGCCGGAGAGCGCGACGTCCTTCCAGAGCAAGCCTTGCGCCGCGGTCGCCGAGCGCGGGGTCAGCCAGGGCGCCTCGCCGTAATAGAGGTTGGTCACGACGAGCACGGTTGCGGGATGCTCGAACAAGCGGTCTGCCATCTTCTCCAGCATCATGCGGACGTCTTCGTAGGAGATCTCCTTGGCCACGACATAAAGCGGCATTGCGGGGAAGCGCGCATGCAGCGCGCGCATCACCCGCGACAGCACGGTGCCGTCGCCGGAGCCGGCGTCGAACAGCCTGAGTGCCGGCGGAGCCGGCTGGAGATTGGAGATCTCCAGCGAGATGCGGTTGGCGACCTCGGTCTTCTCGCTACAGGTCGAGACGAACAGGAGATATTTCTGCCGGTTGTCGAAGAAGCGGAAGCCGGCCGGCGCGGCCTCGACCACGGGAGCCACGCCATTGGCCGCTTTCACCGCGACGGTCGCGGAGCTGCCTGATGGCTCCGGCCGGTGCTCGCTGAGATAGGCGCGCACCTTGTCGAGCGTGCCCGTCGTGATTCTGGCGCCGTCGCGCAGGCGCGACACCAGCTTGCCGTCGTTGACGACGAGCCGGCCGAAGGTCGATTCCGCCGTCCGGGTCGCACGGCAGTAATCCCGGATCTCGCCCAGGATCTGCTCCGCCGTGGCGGCCCCCCTGCCCGCCTGTTCCTCCATCCGCATGGCTGGTCTCTCCCGCGGGTACCCTTGCCTCTAATCAAGGAACGCCGGGGGAGTTCGTCAACCACAAATCGAGTGGGCAGGATGTGTGGGCGTGTGCCCACAGGGGATCAGCGGGCGCGGCGCGAGAAGAAGGAGATCAGGACCGGCAGCGTTACAAGGATCACCACAGGCGCCAGCATCATGCCGGTGACGACGACGATCGCGAGCGGTTTTTGCACCTGCGAGCCGATGCCCTGCGACATCGCAGCCGGCAACAGACCGACGCCGGCGACCACGCAGGTCATCAGCACCGGGCGGAGCTGCAACTCGCCGGTACGCACCACGGCGGTCATCCGGTCGAGGCCTTCCTCGATGAGCTGGTTGAACTGCGAGATGATGATGATGCCGTCCATCACGGCGATGCCGAACAGTGCTATGAAACCGATCGCAGCGGAGACGCTGAAGGGAATGCCAGTGATGACGAGCCCGAGCACGCCGCCAAAGATCGCCATCGGGATCACGCTCATGGCGAGCATCGTGTCGGTCATCGAGCCGAAATTGAACCAGAGCAGGATGCCGATCAGCGCCAGCGAAATCGGCACCACGATCGACAAGCGCCGGATCGCGTCCTGGAGGTTGCCGTACTCGCCGACCCATTCCATGTGCGAGCCCGGCGGCAGCTGCACCTGCTCGGCGATCTTCTGCTGCGCCTCGCGGATCGCGCTGCCGAGGTCGCGCTCGCGCACCGAGAACTTGATCGGCAAATAGCGCTCCTGCTGCTCGCGATAGATATAGGCAGCACCCGAGACGAGGCTGATCGTGGCAACCTCACTCAAGGGAATCTGCGTGATGTTGCCGTTCGGTCCGGTCGCGCCGATGCGCAGATTCTGGATCGCCTCGGCGCTCTTACGGTATTCCGGCGCCAGGCGGACGATGATCGGGAAATGGCGGTCGGAGCCCGGCTCATAGAGATCGCCCGCAGTGTCGCCGCCGATCGCGACCTTGATGGTGGCATTGATATCGCCGGGCGCAAGGCCATAGCGCGCGGCCTTGGCGCGGTCGATATCGATCTGGATCGTCGGCTGTCCGAGCGAGGTGAACACCGCAAGGTCGGTGACGCCCTGCACCGTCGACAGCACCGACTTGATCTTGTTGGCCGTGTCGGTCAGCGCCTTGAGGTCGCTGCCGAACAGCTTGATCGAGTTCTCGCCCTTCACGCCCGAGACGGCTTCGGAGACGTTGTCCTGGAGATATTGCGAGAAGTTGAACTCGACGCCCGGGAAGTGGTCGTCGAGTTCCTTGAGGAGTTGCGCGGTCAGCTCTTCCTTGTCGTGAGTACCCGGCCACTCGCTCGCAGGCTTGAGCGGCGCGAAGAACTCGGCGTTGAAGAAGCCGGCCGCGTCGGTGCCGTCGTCGGGGCGGCCATGCTGCGACACGACGGACTCGACCTCCGGCCGGGCGCGGATCAGCTTCCGCATCTCGTTGACGTAGGTGTTGCCCTCCTGGAGGGAGATGGTCGGCGGCAGCGTCGCGCGGATCCAGAGATTGCCCTCTTCCAGCTTGGGCAGGAATTCGAGACCGAGCAGCCGGCCGAGCGCCAGCGTCATGACGACGAGGCCGATGGCACCGCCCAGCACGATTTTGCGGTTGCTGACCGCCCAATGCAGCACCGGCGTATAGATCCGGTGCAGGAGCAGCATGACCCTGGTCTCGGTCTCCTCGACATGCGCAGGCAGAATGATCGCCGACAACGCTGGCGTTACCGTAAAGGTCGCAAGCAGGCCGCCGGCGAGCGCATAGGCATAGGTACGTGCCATCGGGCCGAAAATGTTGCCTTCGACGCCGGACAGCGTGAACAGCGGCAGGAACGCCGCGATGATGATGGCGGCGGCAAAGAAGATCGAGCGCGACACGTCGGCCGCGGCCGACAGGATGGCATGGCTCTTCATGCCAAACAGCGTCTCGGGCGAAGCGTGCTCGAGCTCGGAGAGCGGCGTCGTCTGCGTCAGGCGGCGGAAGATCGCCTCCACCATGATGACGGTGGCGTCCACGATCAGGCCGAAATCGATGGCGCCGACCGACAGCAGATTGGCGGACTCCCCGCGCAGCACCAGGATGATCACGGCAAAGAACAGCGCAAACGGAATCGTGGCGCCGACGATCAATGCGCTGCGTAAATCCCCCAGGAATATCCACTGCAACAGCACGATCAGCAAAATGCCGACCACCATGTTGTGAAGCACGGTGTGGGTGGTGAGGTCGATCAGGTCCTTGCGGTCGTAGATGCGCTCGATCCGCACGCCGGGCGGCAGTATGGTCGAGTTGTTGATCTGGGCGACGAGCTGCTCGACGCGCTTGATGGTCGGCGTGCTCTGCTCGCCGCGGCGCATCAGCACGATGCCCTGCACGATGTCGTCGCTATCGTCGAGGCCGGCGATGCCGAGCCGCGGCTTCTCGCCGACGGTGACGGTCGCGACGTCCTTGACCAGCACCGGATTGCCGCCGGTCTGCGCCACCATGGTGTTGGCGAGGTCGTCGATCGAGCGGATTAGGCCGACGCCGCGCACCACGGCGGATTGCGAGCCGATATTGACGGTGTTGCCGCCGACATTGACGTTGGAATTGCTCACCGCCTGGAGCAATTGCGGCAGCGTCAGGCCATTGGCCATCAGCTTGTTGAAGTCGACCTGGAGCTCGTAGGTCTTGGTCTTGCCACCCCAGCCCGTGACGTCGATCACGCCGGGCACGGAGCGGAAGCGGCGCTGGAGGATCCAGTCCTGGATCGTCTTCAGGTCGAGCACGCTGTAGTTCGGCGGGCCGACCAGGCGGTAGCGGAAGATTTCGCCGATCGGGCTGAGCGGCGAAATCTGCGGCTGCACGTTGCCGGGGAGCGGCGCGAGCTGCGCCAGGCGGTTCAAGACCTGCTGGAGCGCCTCGTCATAGGTGTAGGCGAAGGAGAACTGGAGTTTGACGTCGGAGAGGCCGTAGAGCGAGATGGTGCGGATCGTCGTCAGGTTCTTCAGGCCTGCGACCTGGGTCTCGATCGGGATCGTGATGTAGCGCTCGATCTCCTCCGCCGACAGGCCCGGACTCTGTGTCACGATGTCGACCATCGGCGGGGTCGGGTCGGGATAGGCCTCGATGTTGAGCTGGTTGAATGCGATCAGGCCGCCGATCAGCACGGCGACGAACATGCCGACCATCAGGTAGCGGCGATTAACGGCAAGGGCGACGAGACGATCCATTACAGGTCAGTTTTTTTAACGGCAGTTTTGATGGCGCATGAGCATGCGCTAGCTGCCAGAGGCCGCGCGATCGATGAACAGGCTGCCCTTGGTTACAATCTGCTCGCCCGGTTTCAGATTGCTTGTGACTTCGACGAGATCGCCGTTGACGAGCCCGATCTTGATCTGGCGCAGCTCGACCGACTTGTCCTCGCGCGCGACCCAGATGCGGACCTGGTCGCCTTCATAGATCAGCGCCTGCTTCGGTACCCCCGGTGCAGCAGCGCGGTCGCCGGCCGAATAGATCGTCACGTTGGCGAACATCTCCGGCTTCAGCAGGCCTTCCTTGTTGTCGATGGTGGCGCGGACCAGGAGACGGCGGGTGTTGGGATCGATCGCGGCGGCGACGTAGTTGATCTTGGCGGTGAAGGGGCGGCCCGGCAGCGCCATCACGTTGACGGTGATGTCCTGCCCGACGGAGACGGACGCGGCATCGCTTTCGCGCACGAACGCCGTGAGCCACACGGTCGAGAGATCGCCGATCACGAACACCGGATCGCTGGCGCCGGCGCTGACATACTGCCCGGGGCCGATCTTGCGCTGCACGACCGTGCCGGCGATCGGCGCGTAGATCGTGATCTCCGGATTGATGCTGCCCTTGTCCTGAAACGCCTTGATCGATTCGTCGGTGAAGCCGAGGATGTGCAGCTTGTTGCGCGCGGCTTCCAGCGCCGTCACCGATGAGCGCATGTCGTTCTGCGCCTGCACTTGCGTCGCTTCCGCCTGCTGATAGTCCTTCAGCGGAACGGCGTGGCCTTCATAGAGATCCTTGGCGCGCTTGAACTGGATGTCGGCGAGTTCGAGCGCCGACTTTGCCTTGTTCTGCGACGTGATCGCCGTGATGAAATCGTTCTGGGCCTGCACGGTGTCGGCGGCCTCGATCAGGAATAGCGGCTGGCCCTGCTTGACGCTCTCGCCGGGCTTCACGAGCAGCTTGGTGACCCGGCCCGCATAGGGCGAGAACACCGGCGTCGAACGGTCCTCGTCGACCGCGACCTTACCTTCGGTGACATATTCGGCGCGGAAGGTCTTCTGCTTCACCGGCTCGATCGACAGCGTCGCCCATTCGGACGGCGTCGGCGTGAAGTTCTGCGCGTTCTTGCGCGACTGGCTGGAGACCTCCGAATGGTTCTTTTCCTTGCCCCCGGCGTAGAGGTAAGCATAGGCGCCACCGCCGGCGAGCACCAGTAAAACTACGGATGCAATCAGCCGTTGCTTGGTAAATACCTGCGATTGCTTGGTATTTTTGACTAACATGGGGCCTGGTCATTCTCGCGATGATTTCAGCAAAATGACTGCCTCATCGATCGCGCTAATAGTGCCGAATTGAGATTTCAGACAACCTAAAAAACGCAGGTCGCCTTTCGGTTTGCGTTAAAATTTTGCGACGTCAGTTCTATGTCAGCTTCGTGTCAGGCACGGCTCGGCCATACCGGCGGGTGGCTGCCGAGCGGCATCGCCGGACGCAGCCAATCGGCCGGGGTTTTCGACAGCATCGCCGAATGGCTGACCGCTTTCAACGTTCCGAAACCCGATGGCATGGCCTTTATGAACCCAGGATGTACAGCCGCCCCCGGAATATCCGGGGTCTTCAGGCCGTCCGCGAGCCGGCCGAGATTCCACAACCAGCGCCCGGTTTGTGCCAGCGACACGCGCACGTGCCAGCTGCCGCCCTCGCGGGCCTGACGTGCCTTCGCCATCATCGCGCCGAAGGCCATCAGGTAGCCCGTGGCATGGTCGAGCATCTGCGCCGGCAATTCCTTCGGTCCTTCGACGCCCGCGGCCTGCCCCTCCGCGTGGTTGAAGCCGGTCGCAGTCTGCACCAGCGAATCGAAGCCGCGCCGCTCCGCCCAGGGACCGGCATGGCTATAGGCCGACAGCGTGACGTAGACGATGCCGGGATTGATCTGTGCGGCATCTTCCGGTGCGAAGCCGAGCGCGGCGAGCGAGCGCGGACGATAGCCTTGCGAGAAGATGTCGGCTTCCTTGAGCAGAGCGCAAAGCTGCTTGCGGCCCGCATCGCTCTTCAGCTCGATAAAGGTCGTGAGCTTGCCGCGTCCGGTGTCGATGGTGAGCCAGGGAATGGCGGGAAGCTCGGGACCGGAGATGAGCAGCACATCGGCGCCGTGGACGGCGAGCGTACGGCCAGCAACGGGCCCTGCGATGACGCGAGACAGATCAAGCACGCGCAGGCCTGAGAGCGGACGACCGCCTTTTGGCCATGGCTTGGGCGGCGCCTCACCGATCTTCTCGATCGAAACGAGCGGCAGTTCGGCCAGCGCACGCGCCTGCGATAGCGCCATCCATTCGTCATAAGAGCGCATCAAGGCAACGACGCCGCCCACCGCATAGGCCGCGGTCTCGAAGTCCTCACCTTTCCACTGCATCAACGCGGCCTGCACCTTTTCGCGCTCCGGCTCGCAGCTAAGCACCTTGCAGACGGCGTCGCGATGGTGAGGGAAATTGGTGTGGCAGCGGACGAAGCGGCCGTCGCCGGTCTTGTAGACACCTGCGATCGCGTCCCAGGCCGGTGGCGGCGGCTTGTCGTCGACACGCAAGTAACGTTCGGAGCGGCATTCGACGACCGCATGGCGCATGTCCACGGCGACATCCTGCGCTTCGCCCGTGCGCTGCCGCCAGATTTCGGCTGCCGCAAGGCCTGCCGCGGCGATGCTGACCTGGCCTGCCGCCGCGACGCGGAATGAAGACGGGATTTGCGGCTCCGCGCCGCTCAGCCGCACGCGCTCGAGCGCGGCGGCATCGCCGCCCGCTGAGGTCCAGATGTCCCTGAGAATGTCAGCGGGGCTTTGCATGGCCATTGCTCTCCCGATAATTTCAGCAGCATCGCATTAGCACGGAAAGGACTGCAATGGCTGCCATCGATCCCCTGACCGCGGGTGCCGTGTTGCTCGCGACCGCCGCTACCGACGCGGTCTACGTGATGTTCACCTCGGCGGTCGTGGCGCGCAAGCGCGTGCCGGCGGCGACCTGGAGCGCGATCTGGTACCTGCTCTCCTCCTACGCCGTGATCAGCTACACCGAGAACGCCACTTACGTCGCCTTCGCCGCGATCGGCTCCTGGATCGGCGCCTATGCGTCGCTGACCTTCCTGCACCGCCCGCCCGGCGGCCCGCCAGTGGGCGCGGCGCCGGAGTGAGGGCAGAAGCCGCAGCGCGTGAATGTGTTGGCCATCTCACGAGCTGTCATCATCCGCGAAAGCGGATGATCCAGTATTCCAGAGACAGTAGTGATAGAGCCGAGAGGCCGCGGCGTACTGGATACCCCGTTTTCGCGGGGTATGACTTCGAGTGTGTTGATGCCCCACGGCTACCTCAATGAAAATCCCGTGACGGCGGCAGAATCCTCACGTCGCGCGGGTGGCGGAGTTTTTGCGCCGGGCTGTCGACGTGATCGCGGCGGTCGTCGTTGAGGGGCTCGATCAGGGCAGCGCCTGCTGGCACCGGGTGCTTGCGGCTCAGCGCGTCATTGGCAAGCCCGACCAGATCGTGCGAGCGGTCGACCATGCGCTGGGCGATGAGGTGCGTCACCTTCTCGGGGCTGCTCTGGATATAGCCCTCGACCAGGATGAGGCGCGCGCCCATCACCTCCTTGCGGTATTGCTCCATGATCTTGGGCCACACCACGACATTGGCGATGCCGGTTTCGTCCTCCAGCGTCATGAACACCACGCCGCTGGCGCTGCCCGGCCGCTGCCGGACCAGCACCACGCCGGCACAACGGACGCGGCGCCGCTCGTTCTCATGACAGACGTCCTTGCAGGCGATGACGCGCTCGCGCGTGAACATCTCGCGCAGGAACTCCATCGGATGCCCCTTCAGCGACAGGCGGATGGTCTGATAGTCGGCGACGACCTGCTCGGGACGCGGCATCACCGGCAACGGCTTGGCGTCCTCGTCCGGCTGCTCGCGCGCGGTCGCCGCCTCGAACAGCGGCAGCGGCACGTCGTCGGGCAGGCGCCGCACCTGCCACAGCGCCTCGCGGCGATCGAGCCCGAGCGAGCGGAACGCGTCCGCATCGGCGAGCAGGATCAGCGCGCGCTTGGGCAGACCGGTGTCACGGGCGAAGTCCTCGAGCGAAGTGAAGGACCGGCGGTTGCGCGCGGCGACGATGCGGTCGGCCCAGTCTTCCTTTACCTCTCCCGCTTGCGGGGGAGGTCGGATCGCATCGTCAGATGCGATCCGGGTGGGGGCTCTCTCCTCTTGGGGAGCGTGAATCGTGGAGACACCCCCACCCCAGCCCTCCCCCGCAAGCGGGAGAGGGAGCGCAGTCCCGTTGTGGCTCGCGCTTCGCGCGCCCCCATTGCGCACTTGCGCAATGTGGAATGACGACTGAATTCGTTTCAGCCTCTCCTCATCCTCATCCAGCCAATGAAATCCGTCGATCTGGCGGAAGCCCAAGCGCACGGCGCAATATTTGCCGTCGGTGTTCTCCAGCGTGTTCTGCGCGAAGCTGTAGGACACGTCGATCTCGCGCACCTCGACTCCGTTCTTGCGGGCATCGCCGACGATTTGCGCAGGGGCATAAAAGCCCATCGGCTGCGAATTCAATAGCGCGCAGCAGAACGCATCGGGGTGATAATGCTTCAGCCAGGACGAGATATAGACGAGCTGGGCGAAGCTCGCGGCATGGCTCTCCGGAAAGCCATAGGAGCCAAAACCCTTGATCTGGTCGAAGCAGCTCCGGGCGAAGTCGGGGTCATAGCCGCGCGCGACCATGTTGCCGATCAGCTTGTCCTCGTACTTGCCGATGGTGCCGACATTGCGGAAGGTTGCCATCGAGCGGCGCAGGCCGTTCGCTTCCTCGGAGGTGAATTTTGCCGCCTCGATCGCGATGCGCATCGCCTGTTCCTGGAACAGGGGCACGCCCATCGTCTTGTGCAGCACCTTGTAGAGCTCATCCTTGTCGCCATGTTCTGATGATGGAGAGGGATAGCTCACTTTTTCCTGGCCGTTCCGCCGCCGCAAGTAAGGATGCACCATATCGCCCTGGATCGGCCCCGGACGCACGATCGCGACCTCGATGACGAGATCGTAGAAGGTCCGCGGCCTCAGGCGCGGCAGCATGTTCATCTGCGCACGGCTCTCGACCTGGAACACGCCGAGCGATTCTCCGAGGCACAGCATGTCGTAGACTTTGGGATCGTCCTGCGGGACGCTCGCCAGCACGAAGCGTTTTCCCTTGTGCTGGTCGATCAGATCGAAGCTCTTGCGGATACAGGTCAGCATGCCCAGCGCCAGCACGTCGACCTTCATCATGTTGAGCGCATCGACGTCGTCCTTGTCCCATTCGATGAAGGTGCGGTCGTCCATCGCGGCATTGCCGATCGGCACATAGGTGTCGAGCCGGTCCTGGGTCAGCACATAGCCGCCGACATGCTGCGAGAGATGGCGCGGGAATTCGATCAGCTCGGTCGCAAGCTCGACCGCGAGGCTGATCATGGGGTTTTGGGGATCAAGCCCGGCCTGCTTGACCTGCATGTCGTTGAGGCCCTTGCCCCAGCTCCCCCATACGGTGTCGGCGAGCGCCGCGGTGACGTCCTCCGTCAGGCCCAGCGCCTTGCCGACATCGCGGATGGCGCTGCGTGGACGGTAGTGGATGACGGTCGCGATGATCGCGGCGCGATGACGGCCGTAGCGGCGGTAGACATATTGCATCACCTCCTCGCGCCGCGAATGTTCGAAATCGACGTCGATATCAGGCGGCTCCAGCCGCTCCTTGGAGATGAAGCGCTCGAACAACAGATCGACCTTGGTCGGATCGACCGAGGTGATGCCGAGCACGTAGCACACGGCCGAATTCGCCGCTGAGCCGCGGCCCTGGCACAGAATGTTCTGGCTGCGCGCATAGTGGACGATGTCGTGCACGGTAAGAAAATAATGCGCGTATTTCAGTTCGGCGATCAGCGTGAGCTCCTTGTGCAGGGTGGCGCGCAGCTTGTCGTCGATCTTGCCGCCGAAATAAGTCTGCACGCCGGCCCAGGTCAGATCCTCCAGGTGCCCTTGCGCGGTCTTGCCCGGCGGCACCGGCTCGTCCGGATATTGGTATTTGAGCTGGTCGAGCGAGAAGTCGATAGCGCCTGCAAAGCGCATGGTCTCCACGATCGCCGCGGGGAAGTCGCGGAATAGCCGTGCCATTTCTCGGGGCGTCTTCAAAAAGCGTTCGGCATTGGCCTCGAGCTTCTTCCCGATCGCCTCGATCGTGGTCTTTTCCCGGATACAGGTCAGCACGTCCTGCAAGGGGCGGCGCGCAGGATGGTGATAGAGCACCTCGTTGGTCGCAAGCAGCGCCACCTTTGCCTTCACCGCGAGATCATCGAGCCGCGCGAGGCGGCGCCGGTCGTCGCCGCGGTAGAGCAGGCTCGCCGCCAGCCACACGCCCTCGGCACGGCTTGCCTTCAGTTTTCCGAGAACATCCAGCGCTCGTCCCGGCTCGAAGCGATGCGGCAGTGTCAGGACCAGAAGCTGACCTTCGGCAAACTCCAGGAGATCAGCAAAGCTGAGATGGCATTCGCCCTTCTCGATCCGCGTGATGTCGTCGCCGCGCTTGCCCCGGGTGAGGAGCTGACAGAGCCGGCCATAGGCCGCGCGGTCGCTCGGATAGACCAGGATGTCGGGCGTATCATCGATGAAGACGATGCGCGCGCCGATCAGGAGCTTTGGCTTGTGCAGCACCTCGGCATTGTCGAGCTCCTTGTAGGCGCGCACCACGCCGGCAAGCGTGTTGTGATCGGCAATGCCGATGGCGGGAACGCCCAAAATGCTGGCCTGATGCACATAGGCGCGCGGATCCGAGCCGCCGCGCAGGAAGGAGAAATTGGTGGTGATGCCGATCTCGGCATAGGCTGGCGTATTCATGCGAAGAGACCGTGCACATACCAGTTGGCAGGAACGGACGTGCCTTCCTCGTCCACGAGCTCGCCCTCGTAGAGACCATCGCGAAAGATCCAGAACCGCAGGCCTTCGGCATCCTCGACACGAAAGTAGTCCCGTGTGAGCTGCTTGCCGTCCTGCCGCCACCATTCCATCGCGATGCGCTCGGGCCCTTCCACCCGCACCACCGCATGCAGCGCGCGCCGCCAGGTGAATTGATGGGGCGGCCCGTCCGGCACGGTCGCGAACGGCACCTTGATCGGTTCCGGCTTATCGAACAGCCGCAAGGGACGCAGCGGCGGCTCGCTTGCGACACGTGCGGGCCATTCAGCCTGCGCGGCAGCAGCGAGATGATGCTGCGCGGGCGCGGCCAGCACGGCGCATTCCGGGATGTGCGTATCCTGCGGCAGGTGCGCGACGACACGCTTGCCGCCGATCCTCGCGGCGATGCGGTCGATCAGCGCGGCGAGCTCGTCATTGTCATGGACGTGCGCATCGAGATCGCGCTGCTCCTGCACCACGATCTCGGTGCGGCTCGCCGAGAGACGGACCATGTCGAAGCCGAAACCGGGATCGAGGGGATCGGCGAGCGCATCCAGCCGCTCGCGAAAGAGACGATCGACGACTGCGCTTCGCGTCACCGGACGTCCCGTTTCGACCATGATCGCGCGCACTGCGCCGTCGGTGCGGAAGAAGGAAGCCTCCAGCCGCCGCGCGCCCTTGCCTTGCTTCTCCATTGAGGTAACAAGCGTATCCGCAAGCCGCGACAGCGTCATCGCGATCATGGCATCGGTCGCGATCGGCTCGGCGAAGCGTTTTTCCACGATGTAGTCAGGCAGCGGTTTTCGCGGGCTGACCGGCGCATCGCCCTGCCCCAGCGCATGCGCAAGCAGCGTCGAGAAGCGCGCACCGAAGCGCGCAGTGATCTCGTGAGGGCTGCGCGAAGCAACATCGCCAATGGTCTTCAGGCCGGCGCGGCGCAGACCCGTGGTGATGGCGTCATCCGCGCCGAGCGCCGATACCGGGAAGCGGTTGATCGCTTCCGCTTCCGCGCCATCGGCAACGATGGTGCCAGGTGCCTGCCGCGTCAGCGTACGCGCGCAGACCGAGGTCGAGGCGATCGCCGCGCTGACCGCAAAACCCTGCCGCACCAGCGCACGGACGAGCGCCTGCAACAGATTGGCCTCGCCGCCGAACAGATGCGCGCAGCCTGTGACGTCGAGGAAGAGGCCATGTGGGGGATCGAGCGCCACCAGCGGCGTGAAGCGGTCGCACCAGTCGGCGATATCCTCGAGCGTCTTGGCATCCGCCGCGAGATCGGCGTCGAACACCTTTAATTCCGGACAGATCGCGCGGGCATTCGCCAGCGGCTGGCCGATATGCAGGCCGAGGCGCCCGGCCGCTTCATCGAGCGCGTAGATCGAAAGCGCGTTGTTTTCCTTGGCGACGACGATACTCGGCTCGTCTTTACCCAGCGCGACGTTGCTCACCGAAAGCACCCGCTTGATGCGATCGATGGGCAGGCGCGGCAGCCACAGGCTGAGGATACGCCGACGATTCACTGAACAGGCACTCATCACATTTCCATTCCATGATCCACCGGCCGACCGGGCCATGACGATTGCGAACGAGCTCGGCATCGAAGCAAGGCGCGCCCCAGGCGCTCCACGCAGGTCCAGGCGGCGAATGCGCCGCCCGCAACATCCATCTGGTTTCCGCGGTCGACGGCAGAGGGTTTGCCGCCATCCGCAGCAGCAGCCCGGTCACGCCGGAAGCCTGGGCTGCAAGCGTCAGCTTGCGGCTTGCCACGAGATCGAACTGTTTCGTCTCGCCCCAGAGCTCGAGCACGACGGCGCCCAGCGCGTCGCAGGCAAGCGCATCGGCTGACGTCCGCAACGCGCTCTCGACATCGGCAGCGCGCACCATCACCACACGGCGCGGATCGAGACCGAACTCGGCAAGCCCGCTCATCGACAGCGCACCAGCCTCGACCTCCGAAAAATCCTGCTGCACCCACAGTAGCGGCCGGCGCGCGGTCACGCGGCCGGCGAGACCAGTGACAAAGCCCGTCGCGGCCGTGCCCTGGCGTCCCTCGCAAAACACTTCGTGGATCGCGGCGCGTGCCAGCCCACCCTGCAAAGCCTGATCCGCCTGGGGGTGGCCAAGCGCCACGCGATCGCGATGATGCGCAACCTCCGACGTCTCGATGCGCTCGATCTGGCCGCGCAAGACCGCAAGCGCGCTTCTACGTGCGCCGCTCATTGCTCGCCGCTCCTTCTCGTGATGGTCGCCAGGATCGTCAGAAAGACAAACGATCGGCTGGCTCATTTGTTCATGATATGTTCTAATATAAAGCTAACAGCGCCGTCGGAGTCAATCGAATTGGCGCGCCCGCGGATTCATGAGCGGAATCAAGAGGATTCAAGTGCCATGTACCTCACCACCCTCGATCATGAGACTGATTTCGACGGCTGGCGCAAAGCCGCACGTGCGCTGGCACTCCACCATGTGCCGCCGGCGGACGTTGCATGGGCCGTGCAAGGCCGAACGACAGACCAGATGCCGCCCGGCCTGTCCGAGGCGCCGAGCCTTCCACCGATCGAAATCGACAGCACCTTCAGCGTGCCGGCCAATTTCATCGAGCTTGCGCGCGTCGCGATCCTCAATCGCGACGGCGAACGCTTTGCGCTGCTCTATCGTTTGCTGTGGCGATTGAAGGCCGATCACGACGTATTGGCAATGATGACCGATCCCGATGTGGCGCTCGCCATGGCGATGGCAAATAGCGTGCATCGCGACGTGCAGCGGATGCGCGATGTCATCCGTTTCCGCGAGATCGGACGCGAGCAGAAGGCGCACTATGCCGCCTGGTTCGTGCCGGAGCATCACATCGTCGAATTCGCCGCATCTTTCTTCGCGCGCCGTTATGCCGACATGCCCTGGTCGATCCTCACACCCGACATCTGCGCTCATTGGGACGGCCACGTCATCTCGTTCACGCCGGGGATCAGCAAGACGGAGATGCCTGCACCAAACCGATTGGAGGAAACCTGGCGCCGCCACTTCCACCTGGACCGGCCTATCGCACCGGAAGCGCCCAAACAGCGCGGCAGGAACCTCCCGGAAGCCTCGATACTTGAACCGCTGCTCACCGATGCCGAACGCTGGACCGGCGGACGGATCACCCCGCGCCCGGAGGCAGCCATGCCACGCAAACCCGCAGGCGATGATCTGGAAACGCTGCACGAGGAAGCCGCCCATTGCCGCGCCTGCCCTCTCTACAAGGATGCAACCCAGACCGTATTCGGTGAAGGCCCGAAATCTGCAACCATCATGCTGGTCGGCGAGCAGCCCGGCGACAAGGAAGACATCGCTGGTCATCCCTTCGTGGGACCAGCCGGGCAGATGCTCGACCGCGCGCTGGAAGAGGCCGGCGTCGACCGCAGGAAGGTGTATGTCACAAACGCCGTGAAACACTTCAAATTCGTGCCGCGCGGAAAAATCCGCCTGCACCAGAAGCCGAACACACCGGAGATCCGCGCCTGCCGGCAATGGTACGAGCGGGAGCTGGCGGCCCTCCGGCCCAGCCTCGTCGTGGCGATGGGGGCGACCGCCGCGCAATGCGTGTTCGGCAAGATCACCCCGATCGGCAAGAACCGTGGCCGACTGATCGATCTGCCGGACGGTTGCAAGGCGCTGGTGACCGTGCATCCGTCCTATCTGCTGCGGCTGCCGGACCCCAAGGCAAAAGAGCTGGAATATCAGCGCTTTGTGGATGATCTGAAGATCGCAGCCGGATTCCGGGAAAAATCAGCACGGGCAGCGTGATATAAGACACGCTGCGCCGCAGCAGATACCGGTGGAGAACTGCCGCCATTTCAACTGCCTGTCATATGCCGCGCGCAAAATCAGAGCACAGGGACAGGAGAGTTTTTTATGAGTGATCTTGCTTTACCCGGCTCTATCGAGCCTGCGTTGCGGAAGGGGCCCGACCTCGACCGCGGTTTTCATCCGATGACCGGCATTATCTACATGGGGATCATCGCGGCCGCGCTGCTCTTCGTCGCCTACAGCATCTGGGTCGACGTCGATGCGACCGGCACGCAGGTCAAGAGCATTGCGCCCTTCCTCATGCTCTTCGTCGCGCTGCTGATCGCGCTCGGCTTCGAGTTCGTGAACGGCTTTCACGACACCGCCAATGCGGTCGCAACCGTCATCTACACCCGCTCGCTGCCCGCACACATCGCCGTGGTGTGGTCCGGCATGTTCAACCTGTTCGGCGTCCTGCTCTCGAGCGGAGCAGTCGCGTTCGGCATCGTCTCGCTGCTGCCGGTGGAATTGATCCTCCAGGTCGGCTCCAGCGCCGGCTTTGCCATGGTGTTCGCGCTTCTGATCGCAGCGATCATCTGGAACGTCGGCACCTGGTATTTCGGCCTGCCGGCGTCGAGCTCCCACACGCTGATCGGCTCGATCATGGGCGTCGGCATCATGAACGCGGTCCTGCATGGCCGCAGCGGCACCTCGGGCGTCGACTGGACCCAGGCCACCAATATCGGCAAGGCTCTGCTGCTGTCGCCGCTGTTTGGCTTCGTACTCGCCGCCGGCCTGCTGTTCATCCTGCGCTCCGTGCTGCTGCGCGCCACGCCCGCTTTGTTCGGCGAGCCGAAGGGCGATCAGCCGCCGCCGTGGTGGATCCGCGGCATCCTGATCCTCACCTGCACGCTGGTGAGCTTCTTCCATGGCTCCAATGACGGCCAGAAGGGCATGGGCCTCATCATGCTGATCCTGATCGGCACCGTGCCGACGGCCTATGCGCTCAACCGCGCGCTGCCGGCGAGCCAGATCGAGGCGTTCGTCGCGAACTCGGAGGCCGCGAGCAAGGTGATCGAGGCCAAGGCCGCCGGTTACAACGTGATCGGCAACCCGCGTCCCGCAGTGACCAACTACGTCGCTCAACACGAGGTCAACGGCGGCACGTTCCCGTCGCTCGCCGTGCTGGTGCGCGACATCGCAAAGCAGGTCACCACCTACGGGTCGCTGGCGAAGGTGCCGGCGGAAGTCGTCGGCAACACCCGCAACGACATGTACCTCGTCTCGGAAGCGATCCGCTTCCTGATGAAGGACAAGGAGGCCGAGCTCAGCGCCAACGACGTTGCCGTGCTCACCGCCTACAAGGGCTCGCTCGACAGCGCCACGAAGTTCATCCCCGGCTGGGTGAAGATCGCGGTCGCCATCGCGCTCGGGCTCGGTACCATGGTCGGCTGGAAGCGCATCGTCGTCACGGTCGGCGAGAAGATCGGCAAGACGCACCTTACCTACGCGCAAGGTGCCTGCGCCGAGATCACCGCCGCGGCCACCATTGCCGCCGCCGACGTCTACGGCCTGCCGGTTTCGACCACCCACGTGCTGTCGTCAGGCATCGCCGGCACCATGGCGGCGAACGGCTCCGGCCTGCAATGGGCGACGATCCGCAACATCGCGATGGCCTGGGTGCTGACCCTGCCCGCCGCGATGATCATCTCCGGCGTGCTCTACTACGTGTTCTCGCACGTGTTCTGATCATCACGCCACTCAACGACAAAGGGCCCGCGCATCGCGCGGGCCCTTTTTCATTTGGATCGTCATTCCGGGGCGGCACGAAGGACCGAACCATGGTGCGCAATTGCGCACCTGAGAATCGCGAGATTCCGGGCTCGATGCTTCGCATCGCCCCGGAATGACGTCGCACTTAGGTCGGCAGAGAGTTCTCCACCAGCTTGATCCAGTAGGACGTGCCGTAGACGATCGCCTCGTCATTGAAATTATACGCGGGGTGATGCAGACCCGCGCTGTCGCCGTTGCCGCAGAAGATGAAGGCGCCGGGGCGCGCTTCCAGCATGTAGGCAAAATCCTCGCCGCCCATCAGCGGCGGCATCTCATGCACATTGGTATCGCCCGCGACCTGTTTGGCCACCGCCCGCGCAATCTCGGTCTGCGCGGCGTGATTGTTCACCACGGGATAGTTCCTCTTGTACTGCAGATCGATTTTCGCACCGGTGATCTGCGCTACCCCTGCCACCACCTCGCGCACGCGCTTCTCGACGAGGGCGCGAACCTCCGGCGTCAGCGTGCGGATCGTGCCCTTCAGCTCCGCCGTCTGCGGAATGACGTTGCGGGCGTTGCCGGCGTGGAATTCGCAGATCGAGATCACGGCCGAATCCAGGGGATCGATGCTGCGCGCGACGATCGACTGCAGCGCGGTGATCACCTGCGCACCGACCAGAACGGAATCGACGCATTTGTGCGGACGCGCAGCGTGGCCGCCAAGGCCCTCGATTTTGATGTCGACCTCGTCGGTCGCCGCCATGATCGGCCCCTGCCGGATCGCGAACGAGCCGATCGGAATGCCCGGACCGTTGTGCATGCCATAGACCTGGTCGATGGCAAAACGCTCCATCAGCCCGTCCTTGACCATGGCTGCGCCGCCGGCGCCGCCCTCCTCGGCCGGCTGGAAAATCACGACCGCGTCCCCGGCGAAGTTGCGGGTCTCGGCGAGGTAGCGCGCGGCGCCCAGAAGCATCGCGGTGTGGCCGTCATGGCCGCAGGCGTGCATCTTGCCCGGATTCTTCGAGGCGTAAGGCAGGTTGGTCTGTTCCTCGATCGGCAGCGCATCCATATCGGCGCGCAGACCGAGGGTCTTGATGCCCTCGCCCGCCGGCTTCTTGCCCTTGATCAGCCCCACCACGCCGGTCTGGCCCATGCCGGTCACGACCTCATCGCAGCCGAATTCGCGCAGGCGGTCCGCTACGAATGCTGCGGTGCGGTGGACGTCATACAGCAGCTCGGGGTGCTGATGGATGTCCCGCCGCCAGGCCTGGATGTCAGGTTGAAGGTCGGCGACGCGGTTCACGATGGGCATGGAGGATCTCGAGCTTTCAGTTGGGAATACAGGACTGTCTACCATGCAAGCGGCGGTCCACCTAACTCCTTGAGGCCGACGATCTCGATCCAAACGTCATGGCTGGGCCTGCCGCTGACTTGTCTTGGCCATCCACGTCTGACAATTAGCAGGTGCTCCGGGACGAGCCAAAGACGGATTCCCGGGCATGACGATCATCCGGGTGGAAGCAGAATGCCAAGGCGGCTCGAGGGTGAGTTTGACTACATCGTCGTCGGCGCCGGCACGGCGGGCTGCATCGTCGCCAACCGGCTCTCGGCTGATCCGAAGAACCGCGTCCTCATTCTGGAGGCCGGCGGCGACGACAACTGGATCTGGTTCCACATCCCCGTCGGCTATCTCTTTGCGATCGGCAACCCGCGCTCGGACTGGATGTTCAAGACTGAGGCCGAGCCCGGGCTGAACGGCCGCGCGCTCGCCTATCCCCGCGGCAAGGTGATCGGCGGCTGCTCGGCGATCAACGCCATGATCTCGATGCGGGGACAAGCCGCCGACTACGACCATTGGCGCCAGCTCGGGCTCACCGGCTGGGGCTATGATGACGTGCGGCCGATGTTCAAGCACCTGGAGGACCACTTTCTTGGGCCGAGCGAGCATCACGGTGTCGGCGGCGGCTGGCGCATCGAGGCGCCGCGGCTGTCCTGGACGATTCTGGATGCCGTCGGCGATGCCGCAGAGGAGATGGGCATCCAGCGCATCCCGGATTTCAACACCGGCGACAACGAGGGCACGAGCTATTTCCACGTCAACCAGAAGCGCGGCCGGCGCTGGTCCTCGGCGCGCGGCTTCCTCAAGCCCGCGCTGAAGCGGCCCAATCTGCGGCTCGAGAAGCACGTGTTGGTCGACCGTCTGATCATCGAGCAGGGCCGCGCCGTGGGCGTGCGCTTCACCCAGAACGGCGAGACCATCGAGGCACGCGCCAGGCGCGAGGTGGTCCTCTCGGCCGGCGCGATCGGCTCGATCCAGGTCCTGCATCGCACCGGCATCGGGCCGGCCGACTGGCTCTCGCCGCTCGGCATCGACATCGTGATGGACCGGCCCGGCGTGGGACGCAATCTGCAGGACCATCTGCAACAGCGCGCGATCTACAAGGTCGAGGGCGTGCGCACGCTGAACGAGACCTACTACAATCTGTTCCGCCGCGGCCTGATGGGGCTCGACTATGCCTTCCGTCGCCGCGGTCCCCTCACCATGGCGCCGTCGCAACTCGGCATCTTCACCCGCTCGGATGCGACGCGCTCGCGCGCCAACATCCAATTCCACGTACAGCCGCTCTCGCTCGACAAGTTCGGCGATCCCCTACACCGCTTCCCCGCGATCACGGTCAGCGCCTGCAATCTCCAACCGAGCTCGCGCGGCACCGTTCGCTTACGCGCCGCGGCGCCGGACGAGAAACCGATCATCGCGCCGAATTACCTGTCGACCGCCGACGACCGCCAGGTCGCCGCAGACGCCATCCGCACCACGCGCCGCCTGATGCAGCAGAATGCGCTGGCAAAATATCGTCCGAGCGAATATCTGCCCGGCCCTTCCGTCGGTGACGACGATGCCTCGCTGGCCAAAGCTGCCGGCGATATCGGCACCACCATCTTCCATCCCGTCGGCACGGCGAAGATGGGCACGGCCAACGATCCGATGGCGGTCGTCGACGAACGCCTGCGCTTCTATGGCCTCGGCGGCTTGCGCATCGTCGATGCCTCCATCATGCCGACGATCACGTCGGGCAATACCAACACGCCGACTGCGATGATTGCCGAGAAAGGCGCGACGATGATTTTGGAGGATGCGAAGTAACGAAGACGCAGCCCGGATGCAGCGCAGCGCAATCCGGGAAGCAGCCGCACACCTCACCCCGGATTTCGCTGCGCTCCATCCGGGCTACACCGCGTCGTCCGCGGCGCGAAACGACCTCACGAAATCGTCATCCCATCCGGGAATAAACCGGCCCCTTCCCCGATCACATCCTCCGAAGCCCAATTCCGGGCGCAAGGAGAGGCGTGATGAGCGGACACGACCACGGGAACGACGGCGTCAACCGCCGCAAGGTGCTTGAATGCATGACCTGGGCCGGCACCGGGGTGCTCTGGACCATCACGGGCGGCGTGCCGCGCTCGCTCGGCATCGTCGATTCCGTCCAGGCCGCGGAAGCGCCCGGCATGACTTTCCTCCAGATCAGTGACAGCCATGTCGGCTTCGACAAGCCGGCCAATCCCAACGCGCTCGGCACGCTGGAGGAGGCGGTCAACAAGATCAACGCGATGCCGGCAAAGCCGTCCTTCATGATCCACACCGGCGACATCACGCACCTGTCGAAGGCCGCCGAGTTCGACAATGCCGAGCGCATCATCTCGCAGACCAAGCTGGACGTGCACTACGTGCCGGGCGAGCACGATTTCCTCGACGAGGAGGTGAAGTTCTATCGCGACCGCTATGGCCGCGGCACAAAGGGCCAGGGCTGGTATTCGTTCGATGCCGGTGGCGTGCACTTCGTCGGCCTCGTCAACGTGGTCGACCTCAAGGCCGGCGGGCTCGGCAATCTCGGCGCCGAGCAGCTTGCGTGGCTGGAGGACGATCTGCGCGGCAAATCGAAATCCACGCCTGTCGTGCTGTTCGCCCACATCCCGCTCTGGACCGTCTATCCGCAATGGGGCTGGGGCACCGAGGACGGCGCACGCGCGCTCGAATTCGTCAAAGGCTTCGGCTCGGTCACCGTACTGAACGGCCACATCCACCAGGTGATGCAGAAGGTCGAGGGCAACGTCACCTTCCACACCGCGCGCTCTACCGCCTTCCCGCAGCCCGCGCCCGGAGCTGCCCCCTCACCCGGCCCGATGAAAGTCGAGGACGCAAGGCTCCGCTCGATGCTCGGGGTCGCGAGCATCAACTTCAAGCAAGGCGATCAGCCGCTCGCCATCATCGACACGCCGCTCCAGGGCTGAACGGAAGCTGACCATGAAGACTCTCAATCGCCGCGACTTCGGTGTCGGCGTGGCCGCGGCCGTGCTGCTGCCCATCACCAACGCCCGTGCCGACGACATGGAGGTGCATATCGACAATTTCACCTTCCAGCCGCCTGAGCTCACGGTGAAGACCGGCACCACCATCACCTGGACCAACCGGGACGATATCCCCCACACCATCGTCTCGGCCGGCAAGTTCAGGTCCAAGACGCTCGACACCGACGACAAGTTCTCGTTCACCTTCACGGCGGCCGGCGATTACAAGTATTTTTGTTCGCTGCACCCGCACATGACGGGGTTGATCAAGGTTGAGTAACGGCTCAAACCAAGGCATCACCATTCTGCCCGGCCAGTGGGTTGACGCTGGCCGGGCACGCGCGTCGAAAGCCGACACCGGCGACAAGGCAAAGCGAACGGCGATGTCCTCCATCAGCGATGATCCCGACAAGGCGCGGCGCTTCCGTGAAGCGGCGCTGCCGTATCTGGACGACGTCTATACGCTCGCGCGCTATCTGTTGCGTGACGCCTCGGATGCGGAGGACGCGGTGCAGGAGTGTTACCTGCGCGCCCTCAAGCATTTCGACAGCTATCGCGGCCCGGCGATGAAGCCGTGGCTGTTCGCGATCCTGCGCAACGTCTGCAACGCCGAATATGCACGTCGGGCGCATTCGCCCGCGGCGATCGAGGATATTCCCGAGGCGTCCGAGCAGCCGCCGATCTGGCGCGAGACCGAAGCGAATCCCGAAACTGATATGTTGCGCACGCGTGACGCGACGGCGATCAGAAAACTCATCGAGGCTTTGGCCGAGCCATTCAAGGAAACCTTTGTGCTGCGGGAGATCAACAACCTGTCCTATCGCGAAATCGCCGAAGCGGTCGGGGCGCCGATCGGTACCGTGATGTCCCGCCTTGCCCGGGCCCGCGCCATGCTGCGCGCAGCCTGGATGGCGGAAGAGGAGCAACCGAAATGACCTGCGACGAGGCAAAGCTTCTGCTTCACGCACTGATCGACGGCGAGCTGGATGCCGGTCATACCAGCGAGGTCGAGGCGCACATCGCGACCTGCCCGGCTTGCGCAACCGAACTCGCCGCACAGCGCGAGATGAAGCGCGTGCTCGCCGATGCGAGCCTGCGTTACACCGCGCCGGCTGCTTTGCGTGCGCGCATCGAGGCCTCGCTGCCGCGGCCGCGCCCGCAGAGCCGCCGCGCGGTGCTGCGCGGCTTTGCGATGGGCTCAGCGGTCTCGGCGCTCGCCGCCACCGGTCTCGTCGCCATCGTGCTGCGCCAGGACGACCAGCAACGTATCCTGTCCGAAGTTGTCTCGGCGCATCTGCGCTCGCTTCAGGCCGGCCATTTGACCGACGTCGTCTCCACTGACCAGCACACGGTAAAACCGTGGTTCAACGGCAAGCTCGATGTCGCCCCGCCCGTAATCGACCTGACCGCGCAGGGCTTCACGCTACTCGGCGGCCGGCTCGATTACATAGACGCCCGCGCGATCGGCGCGGTGGTCTATCGGCGCCGGCAGCACATCATCAACCTGTTCGTGTCGCAGACCGCAAGCACCGAGCACCGCGCGCCGAAGACCCAGACCATGCAGGGCTTCAACTGCCGCCGCTGGGGTGACCGCGGCCTGAACTTCTGGGCCGTCAGCGATATCGGCGCCGACGAGCTCGCCGAGTTCGTCGACAAGTTCGAGACGGCGATGAAGGCGAATGTGGAGGGGTAGCCAGTAGGCAAGCAGTCATCGCACGCGCCTGAGCACGCTGTTACTCCTGCGGAGGAAAGCGCTCGAAGATGGGCAGTTCGTGGGCGCGCTCCATCCAGCGAATCCGCTCGGCGACCTGGATGTGCATCATGGCTGGAACGGCATCGGGGTCATCATAAGTGCCGCTCTGGATGTCGATGATGCCGGGCATCATGTTTTCATTGATGTAGAAGAGCCCGGTGCCGCAATTGGCGCAGAAGTGCCGTCGTCCATGCTCGGACGATTGATAGATCTTCGGCTGGCCGCGCACCACTTTGACCGCTTCGAGCGGATACATCGCCCAACCCACCATCGGTGCCCCGGAATGGCGACGGCAATCCGCGCAATGGCAGAGCGCGTGCACCATCATGTCGCCGTTCACCTCATAGCGGATCGCACCGCAATGACAGCCGCCAGTGGCACGCATCGCCCGCTCCTCTCCCGGTCAGGTCAACGCGGGGAAAGTAGATGCTACTTTGAAGGTTCGGTAGGTGGACTGCTTCAGCAGGTCGCACGTCGCGACACCGGGCCGCGGCCGGCGCCTATGCCGACCGCCTCACCGCATTGTCCACCAGCGTCTTGCCCAGCGACCAGATCGCGCCGGGGACCTTGTGGCTGCCGGCGATGACGTCGTCGAACGCCTTCTCGATCCAGTCGCAGTCTTCTTCGGTGATGGTGAGAGGCGGCAGCAGCTTGATGGTGTGGCTGCCGTGGCCGGCAACTTGCGTCAGGATCTTGTAGTCCTTGAACAGTGGCACGGTGATGAGCTGGCAGAACAGACCCTTGTTCGCTGTCTCCAGCACGTTCCAGGACGCCCTCAAGCGCAGCGATTTAGGCGGGCCGAACTCGACGCCGATCATGAGGCCCTTGCCGCGCACTTCCTTCATCAGTTCGTAGCCGGGCACCATGCGCGTCAGCGCAAGGCGGAGCTCTGCACCGCGCTTGGCGGCGGCCTCGATCAGCTTCTCGGATTCCAGCACGTCCAGCGTGGCGATGCCGGCGGCCATCGCAAGGTCGTTCTTGGAGAAGGTCGAGCCATGCACCACCGCACGGTCCATCTGGTTGAAAATCTTGTCGAAGATGCTTTTCCGCGTCAGCACCGCGCCGACCGGAACGTGACCGCCCGAGAGCGACTTCGACAGCAGCACCATGTCGGGCTCGACGTTCCAGTGCTCGACCGCGAGGAAGCGGCCGGTGCGTCCCATGCCGGTCTGGATCTCGTCGGCGATGAACAGCGTGCCGTATTTCTTGCAGAGCGCAGCCGCGCCCGGCAGGAACTCGTCGGTGGGCATGTTGACGCCCTTGCCCTGGATCGGCTCGACGATGAAGCCTGCGACCTCGCGCGAGGACAACGCCTTTTCCAGCGCCGCGAGATCGTTGAACGGGATCGAGGTGCAGCCGGGCAGCAGCGGCTCGAAGCCGCTGCGGAAATTCGAGTCCCCCGTCAGCGACAGCGCGCCGTAGGTCAGGCCGTGATAGGCGTGGGCGCAATAAACGATACCCGGACGTCCCGTGGCACCGCGCGCGAACTTGATCGCCGCTTCGACGCTCTCCGCGCCCGAATTGGCGAAGAACGCCTTGTCGAGATAGGGCACGTATTTGAGCAGCCGCTCGGCGAGCACACCGGCGAGCGTCGAGACATCGAACTGAACGAGATTGGGCAGATCGGCGTCGAGCACGCTCTTCAGCGCCTCGCGCATCACCGGGTGGTTGCGGCCGATCGCGAACACACCAAATCCGGACAGCAGGTCGAGATAGCGCGCGCCATCGCGGTCGTAGAGGTACTGCCCCTGCCCCTTCTGGAAACCTACATCGTAGCCGATGGTTTTGAGCACCCGAACGAACTGCTCATTCAGGTGACGCGTATGCAGGGAGCTGCGTTGCGCCTCGCGGTCAGCAAAGAGCTGAGCCATGTTTGGATTTGGAGTGTGCATCCGCTACATACTTCGGTTGATGGCTGTGTCGTCAACAGAAAACGGTCGTTGCGGCCTTTTGCCCTTTTTCGGACCATCTTCGCAAGCACAGCTTTAAATCATGTTGCACTGCCAAGGAACCATCATGCGTTTGGCCCTTTACTCCGGAATAATACTGGTTAGCGGTTTCAGCTGTTTGAACCCGGCCTTCGCGGCCGATCCGACCGGCGACTGGCGGGTCGCCGACGGCGTCGCCAACATCCGCGTGGCTCAATGCAATGGCAGCATGTGGGGCGCGGTATCCTGGGAGAAGACCCCCGGCGGCCGCGACGAGAACAACCCGGATGTCTCAAAAAAGAGCAGGCCGACCCTGGGCATGGCGATCCTGATCGACATGAAGAAGAAAGCCGGCGCCGACCAGTGGGAGGGCCAAGTCTACAATGCCAAGGACGGCCAGCTTTACGCGTCGACCATCACACCCGCCGGCGCCGACGAGCTCGAAATCAAGGGCTGCGTGCTTGGCTTCCTCTGCGGCGGCGAGACCTGGACCCGGGTCGGGCCGCCGATCCCGTCGAGCCCCGCGAACAGCATGGCCAAGAGCGCGCCGAAGACCACCGGCGCGGCGCCCAAGACGGCGGCGACCGCAGCGCCCGCCACTCCCAAGAGCGGCGCGAGCGCAAAATCCGGTCAGAAGGGTGCCGCCGATCCCGTCGGCGACATCTGCCTACTCCCTGAGATTGCGGGGTTTGCCCATTAGGGCCGGCTGAAACAGCAGCACGGCTGCGAGCGTCGTCACCAGCGACAGCGCGAGCAGCTTGCCCATGCTGGACGTGCCGGGATGGCTCGACAGCCACAGGCTGCCGAACGCGGTGGCGGTCGTCAGCGCGCTGAAAAAGATCGCCCGCGTCAGGCTGGTCTGCAGCAGATTCGTCCTGCCGGACCGCCATGCCACGACATAGTAGATCTTGAAGGCAACGCCGACGCCGAGCAGCAACGGGAACGCGACGATATTGGCGAAGTTGAGCGGCAACCCGATCAACACGCAAATCTCGAGCGTTACCGCGCCCGCAACCAGGAGCGGCACCAGCGTCATCAGCACGTCGGTGAATCGCCGCAAGGTGATCCACAACAGCAGGCTGATGACGACCAGCGCATAGATGCCGGCCATGATGAAGGCGCGCACGACGGTATCGCCCGATTTCAGGATCGACACCGGACCGCCGATCGCAGTCGGCTCCGCCGTGAGCACGGCCGCGGCGAACCTGCGCAAGGTGTCGTTGTCGTTGGGGTCGCCGCGCGGCAGCGCCTCGACTCGGATCACGCCGTCCTTGCTCTTCCAGGCATTGACCAAATCAGGTGGCAGCGACTTCAGCGTGACCGGCTCGGCCTGCATCGCGTTCCTGAGCTGGTCGAACACGATCTTCATCGGCGTAATGAAGACGTCCTGTGCCTTGTTGCGGGTCGCCTCGTCCGCGTTGGCGAGCTTGTCGAGCGCGTCCGCAAGCCGCCGCGAGGCGGCCGCGCCGGGCCCCTTGTCGTTGCCTGCGGTCCTGCGCAAGGCGTCGACCGAGGATTTCAGCGAGTCGACATTTTCCTGGTCCGAGGGCGCAGCGTCGACCTGGTCCGGGTTGAGCGCGGGGGTGATCACCTTGGCGCCCTGCGCGATCAGCTTCAGCTTCGGCGCCTGGTCCTCCGGCACGAAGCTGTCGAGGGACATCACCCGCAGCACTTCCGGCAGCTTCTCGAGCCTTGCCTCGATCTGCTTCGCCTGCTCTTCCGAATTGGTCAACACGTTGATGGCGTTGGCGCCGGTGTTCGGATCCTTGCGCAGATCGAGAAAGGTCGCGATCGACTCCGCCCTGGGGTTGCGCAGGTTCATCGGGTTGAAGTCGAACTTCATGTAGTAGAGCAGCGGCAGGCCGCCGAGCGCGAGCAGCAGTGTGCCACCGACGATCACGACGCGGTGCGTCTCCAGGAAGCGATCGACCGGTGCCAGGAAGGCGTAGCCCACGGGCTCCTTCTCACCGGGCGGGTTCAAGAGCTTCAACAGCGCCGGCAGCACGGTGATCGAGGAAATGAACGCCACCAGCATGCCGACGCCGGCGATCTGGCCGAGCTCGGCGATGCCCTTGTAGTCAGTCGGGATGAAACAGAGGAAGCCGGCCGCCGTCGCCATCGCTGCCAGCGAGAGCGGGATCGCCGAGCGCTTGGCGCCCAGCACGAGCGCAGACGTGAGATCATCGACCTTGTAGCGCTCCGAGCGATAGCGGACGCTGTACTGGATGCCGAAATCGACACCGAGACCGACGAACAGCACGGCAAAGGCGATCGACAGCAGGTTGAGCGAGCCGACCATCATCAGGCCTGCGGCCGTCGTGATTGCGAGCCCGACGAACAGATTGACGAACACGGCGAAGATGATCTTCGCCGAATGCAGTGCAAGCCACAGGATGAACAGCACCACGATGACAGTGCCGATGCCGTTGACCACGGCGCCTTCCTGAACCGTCGCATATTCTTCGTTGGCGATCGGGACGGGGCCGGTCAGGCGCACCCGCGCCTGGTACTTGGTTGGAAAATCCAGTTCGGCCGCGGCCTTCCGGATGGCGTCGGTCGCGTCCTTGCCGGGCTCGAGCGCATTGTAGTCGAGAACCGGTTTGAACTCGATGAAGGCGCGCTTGTCCGAGTCGGTCAGCGGCTGATCGCTGACGAGCTCGCGCCAGGAGAAGATCGCGTTGCCCTTGTTCAGGACGGTCTCGACCGTCTGTGCGATCAGGTTGAAGGGACGCTCGGTGTTGTCGAGCTTCACCTGGCCCCGCTTGACACCGGCAAGCCCGGTCTCCAGCGCGCCGGTGAGGCCGCGGATCGAGGGATCACCCGCCATGATCTCGATCAGGGGGGCTGCAGATTCGAACTGGCCGGTGATCTTGCCGACCTCTTCGGTCGACAGAAACAGCAGCCCGTTCTTCTCGAAGAATTCGCCGGTGCCGAGCTGCTGCATCGACACGAAATTGGTCTTGTCGTCCTTCAGCTTCGCGTAGAGCGCATCTGCTGCGGCGGTGGTCATCTCGGGCGTCGCAGCCTCGACGACAGCCAGGATCGTCGCATCGCGATCGAAGGCGCGGTCGAACTGCTGGTCGCGCTGCCGCCAGTCGAGGTTCTGCGAAATCAGCGAGTTGATGTCGGTGTTGATGGCGAAATGGCGTGCCGCGTAGTAGCCCGCGCCAACCGCCAGCAGGAGCCCGCCGACAACGACGAGGGTGGCAAATCGGGTGCAGGCTCGGACGATCGCAACGACTATACTTTGCAGCACAACTTTTCTTTCTGGCTTTTAAACAGCTTGCCGGAAACGCCCGCTCTTTATCGGAGTTCCCCAGCGAAACCTATCGCTGTTTTGGGCGGTCTGACCCATCGGGAGGTTCGATGAATTGACGAAGGTCAACGACCGCGCGGGCGGGTATAGACGGCCAGTTGAGGCGGTAAAGTGACGAAGGGGTGAGGGACCGCCTTAACCTTGCCGCATCATAATACCGTTAATGGAACCGAGAACGCGATCCGCCTTTCCTCGCGGCCGTTTTTTTGACACAAGGCCCTGTGCCTCCATGCGCTTGGGGCCAAACGGACGGGTGGGCTGCTACCGCTGATGCGGAACCAATGGTGCGGATATTGCACTATTGGTGAGTATCGGGGTGCGGCCGGGGACAACTGAACGGATTTGGTGCAACTTGCGTGATGGGCGACCTATGGAAGTTTATCTAGCGCAGCCGCGCGGCTTTTGTGCCGGCGTGGTGCGTGCCATCGAGATCGTGGAGCGGGCGCTCGAGAAGTATGGCCCGCCCGTCTATGTGCGCCACGAGATCGTGCACAACAAATACGTCGTCGAAAGCCTGAAGAAGAAAGGCGCGATCTTCGTCGAGGAGCTGTCCGAGGTTCCCGCGAAATCGATGACCGTTTTCAGCGCCCATGGCGTGGCCCGCAGCGTCGAGGAAGAGGCTGCTGCGCGCGACCTTCCCGTGCTGAATGCGACCTGTCCCCTGGTCACGAAAGTTCACAATCAGGGGAAGCGCTACATCTCCAAGGGCCGTACCCTGATACTGATCGGCCATGCCGGCCATCCCGAGGTCGAGGGCACCATGGGCCAGGTTCCAGGCCCCGTGCTGCTCGTCCAGAGCGTCGAAGAGGTGGAGGCCCTGACGCTGCCGGTGGATAGGCCAGTGGCCTACATCACCCAAACCACGCTGTCGGTGGACGATACCAGAGACATTATCGCGGCCCTCCAGGCCCGATTTACAGATATTCAAGGCCCCGACATCCGGGATATCTGCTATGCGACACAGAACCGCCAATCTGCGGTAAGGGACTTAAGTAAGCTGGTCGACGTGATCTTGGTGGTGGGCGCTGCCAATAGTTCCAATTCGAACCGGCTCCGCGAAATCGGCACTGAGGCCGGCGTGGCGAGTTATCTGGTCGCCGATGGCCGCGAGCTCAATCCGGCATGGTTGAAAGACGCCAAGACCGTCGGCATCACAGCCGGCGCCTCGGCACCTGAGGTTCTCGTGGATGACGTGATCGAAGCCCTGCGACGGATCGGACCGGTCTCGGTCTCGGTTCTGCCCGGGCGCGAGGAAAACATCGAATTCCGGCTTCCGGCGGAACTCGCCGCAAGCTGACCTACCTGAATTTCAAGCCCAGAAAGAAACGTGTGATGGCAATACCCTTCTTCAAGGAAATGCGTATCGGCGGCTATTTGCTCAAGCAGAAACTGCTTGGCCGCAAACGCTATCCGCTCGTGTTGATGCTGGAGCCGCTGTTTCGCTGCAATCTCGCTTGCGTCGGCTGCGGCAAGATCGACTATCCGGACGCAATCCTCAACCGCCGCATGACAGCGCAGGAGTGCTGGGACGCCGCCGACGAATGCGGCGCGCCGATGGTGGCAATCCCCGGCGGCGAGCCGCTGATCCACAAGGAGATCGGCGAGATCGTGCGCGGCCTCGTGGCGCGCAAGAAGTTCGTCTCGCTCTGCACCAACGCGCTTCTGCTCGAGAAGAAGCTCGACCTGTTCGAGCCCTCCCCGTACCTGTTCTTCTCGGTGCATCTCGACGGCTTGAAGGATCACCACGACAAGGCCGTCTCGCAGAAGGGCGTGTTCGACCGCGCTGTGTCCGCGATCAAGGCAGCGAAGGCGCGTGGCTTCACGGTCAACGTCAACGCCACCATCTTCGACGGCCATCCGGCGGAAGAAATCGCGAAGTTCCTGGACTTCACCACCGAGCTCGGCGTCGGCGTTTCGATGTCACCGGGCTACGCCTATGAGCGTGCACCGGACCAGGAGCACTTCCTCAACCGCACCAAGACCAAGAAGCTGTTCCGCGACGTCTTCGCGATGGGCAAGGGCAAGAAGTGGAACTTCATGCATTCCGGCCTGTTCCTGGACTTCCTCGCCGGCAACCAGGAATACGAGTGCACGCCCTGGGGCATGCCCGCGCGCAACATCTTCGGCTGGCAGAAGCCCTGCTATCTGCTCGGCGAAGGCTATGCCAAGACCTTCAAGGAGCTGATGGAGACCACCGACTGGGATACCTACGGCACCGGCAAGTATGAGAAGTGCGCCGACTGCATGGCGCATTGCGGCTACGAGCCGACGGCGGCGACGGCGGCGCTGACGAACCCGATCAAGGCCGCATGGGTCGCGATGCGCGGCGTCAGGACGTCGGGCCCGATGGCGCCGGAGATCGACCTCTCCAAGCAGCGTCCGGCGCAGTACATCTTCTCGGAGCAGGTCCAGAAGAAGCTCTCCGAGATCCGTCGTGACGAGGCGCTTGCTGCCGAGCAGAAGGCCTCGACCGCCGCGTAGGCACACTCTCGACCTGTAGCCCGGATGGAGCGGAAGCGAAATCCGGGATCAGGCGTTCAACCGGCCCCGGATTGCGCTTCGCTCCATCCGGGCTACGCTAGATCAAAAGACAAAGGCCCGATCGCGCTGCGATCGGGCCTTTTTGTCTCGTTTATGCGATTCGAAACCGCTCAGATCGCCTCGGAGACGAGCCCCTCGCTGCCGATCAGGAAGTCGCGGCTGACGCGCAGGGAGCGCAGTGCGCGATTGAAGTCGATGCCGGTCGAGACCAGCGCGCGCAGCGTGCCCGGATTGCGCACGACGCCGCGCAAGATCGTCGCCACATCGATCTGGCCGTTCGGCTTGATCGCCTCGCGCGCCAGCGCCGGCAAGGCGCGGTGGGCGGGATCGCTGATGACCCGGAGTGCGGCGAACGGAAGGCCTGCCTCGGCGGCGTAGGCAGCCGCGATATGGCTCTCCATGTCGACGGCGGCCGCACCGGTCTCGGAGTGGAGCGCCGCCTTGCAGGAGCTGCCCGTGACCACTTCCTCGGCACCGGCAAGGCTGCCACGCACGACGCGGCGGCGTCCGGAGGTCAGCTTGTCGATGAGGTCTTCGCTGAGCGACAGGCCGGCGGCCCACCGGGCATCGCCCGCCAGCACTTCGGTTGCGACCACGACGTCGCCCGAGCGAAGCGTGGGATCGAGCCCGCCAGCGACGCCGAAGGAGATCACGCCCCGGATGCTCTCGGAATCCACCACCGTCAGAAGCGCCCGCAGCTGCGTCGGGCTACTCGAAGAGCAAATAACGGCCATTCCAGGCCCCGCCGCGATGCGGGCCTCCTGAACCAGACCGGTCACAATAAGTATCGGCCGCAGGTCTATTGCATTCCCCGCGGAGCCCCCGTCCCCCGTCCCCAAAGTCACATTCCGACCCCTACCACCCTGCTGTTGGTGTTCCGCAAGTTCCGATACCGCGCCAGCGCCCACAGCGGAAAGAACTTCGGGTAACCATGATACCGTAGATAGAATACGCGGGGAAAGCCCGTCGCCGTGTAGCGCTGCTCGTCCCACAGCCCTTTTTGGTTCTGTGTTGCAATCAGGTACTCCACCCCGCGGGCGACGGCCGGATGATCGACCTCACCGGCCGCCATAAGGGCAAGCAAGGCCCATGCCGTTTGCGAGGCGGTCGAGGGCGCGGCCTCCCAACCCTTGTAGTCGAGCCGGTAGCTGACGGCGTCCTCGCCCCAGCCGCCATCCTTGTTCTGGATCGAGACCAGCCAGTCGGCGGCCTTGCGAATCATCGGGTCGGTGTGGCCGACCCCGGCCGCATTCAGCGCGCACAGCACCGACCAGGTTCCGTAGACGAAATTCATGCCCCAGCGGCCGTACCAGGACCCCTCCGGGTGCTGGGTCCGCCGGAGATAGGCGACCCCATCGGCCACGTGCTTGCTGGTCTTCTCGGTCTCGCCGAGCTGGGCCAGCATCGAAATGCAACGCGCGGTGACGTCCTCGGTCGGCGGATCGAGCAGCGCGCCGTGGTCGGAGAACGGAATGTTGTTCAAATAATATTCGAGGTTGTTCACGTCGAAGGCAGCCCAGCCGCCGTCGTCGCTCTGCATGCCTTCGATCCACTCCCGGCCGCGGTCGATCGCGGCGTCATAGCCGGCCGCGCCATGCTCCCGGCGCATGCGGTCCATCGACATCACCACGACGGCGGTGTCGTCGAGATCGGGATAGTGGGCGTTGTTATACTGGAAGGCCCAGCCGCCGGGGCGCGTCTCCGGCCGCTTCACCGCCCAGTCGCCCTTCACATTGAGCTCCTGCTTTGGAATCAGCCAGTCGAGGCCCTGCTTCGCAGCCGGTATGGCTTGCGTGCCGCCGGCCTCGAGCAGCGCGTGGGCGGTCAGCGTCGTATCCCAGATCGGCGAGACGCAGGGCTGGCAATAGGCTTCGTCGTCCCTGATCACGAGCAGCTTGTCGATGCCCCGGCGCGTGGTCGCGCGCGGCGGATAGCTCTCGTCCTTGCCGAGCGCGTCGTACATCATGACGATGTTGGCCATCGGCGGATAGATCGCGCCCATGCCATCCTCGCCGTTCAGCCGCTCCTCGGTGAAGGCGAGCGCCGCGTCGATCGCGCGCTTGCGCAGGCTCTTGGGAAACAGCGGCTCGATGAAGCGCAAGATAGCATCGAGCGAGCGGAACAGCACGAACCAGGCCATGCTCTGGTGCGGCGCCTTGGCGGTCATGCCGATCGACCGCGGATCCTGGAGAAACAGCTCGTCGATGCCGACGCCCTTTGGATTCCGCGCGCGCGGCTTGAGCGCCGCGAGCACCATCAGCGGCACCATCGTGGTGCGCGCCCAATAGGAGATCTTGTTGAGGTGGAACGGCGACCAGAACGGCAACAGCACGATCTCGACCGGCAGCACCGGCACCGCGCGCCAGGTCACGACGCCGAACATCGCCAGCGTGAAGCGGGTGAAGACGTTGCTGTGAATCGCGCCGCCGCGCGAACGGATCGCCTCGCGCGCCCGCACCATATGCGGCGCGTCGATGGAATCACCGATGATCTTGAGCGCGAAGTAAGCCTTCACGCTCGCGCTCATGTCGAACTCACCGTCATGCACCAAGGGCCAGCCGCCATGGGCGCCCTGCACACGGCGCAGATAGTTGCCGATCTTGGTCTCGAGCACGGCGTCGACCGGCTCGGCGAGATGGTGGCGCAACAGGATATATTCGGCCGGAATGGTGCAGTCGGCCTCGAGCTCGAATACCCAATGGCCGTCCGATTGCTGAAAGCCGAGCACCCCTTGCGTGGCCGACGCAATGCTCGATTCCAAGACTTCGCGGTCGTTCGCGCTCTTGTTCACCGAATGCATCTCGCTCGATATCTCCGATAGTTGCTGGGAAAATTGACCGGGACCAACGCCCGTCAGGTCCGCTGTGCGGCCAGGGCCAAATCGGCGGCGCGATCGCCGGACCGGACCGATCCCTCAATGGTTGCTGGCAATCCCGTAGCAGTCCAGTCGCCGGCAAGAAACAGGTTTTTCAGCGCGGTGACCGGCCCGGGACGCAAGGAATTCTGCTCGGGCGTGGCGGCAAAGGTGGCGCGACGCTCGCGCACGATCTGCCAGGGTGGCAGCTCGCCGGCAACCCCGCCCGCCTTGCAGACGTCATTCCAGATCGTCTGCGCGAGTTCTTCGCGCGGCATCTCGACCAGCCGGTCGCCATTGCTGATGGTGACGGACAGCCGGTTGGGGAATGCGAACAACCACTCCACGACACCGCCGATCACGCCCAGGATGGGGGCCGAGCCCGGCGGCGGCTCAAAGCGGAAATGCGCATTCACGATGGCGCGGAATTGCGTCGGCGTTTTCACGCCCGGCAGCAGTGAAGCGGCAGCACGCGGTGGCACGGCCATCACAATCACATCCTCGGGCCCGATCGCGACGACATCTTCACCGCCGAAATTGAGCGCGCTGACCTTGCCGTCCGTGGTCGCGTACGAGCGCAGCTCATGGCCGAGCTGCACGGAATGGCCGCGCTCGGCCAGGAACTTCACCGCGGGCTCGATCAGCACCGCGCTCAGGCCGTCGCGCGCAATCAGCGGGCGGCAGGCCTGGCCGCCGGCGAGCAGCGTCTCGCGCACGATCGCACCGGCAAGCCCCGCCGAGCCCTCGGGTGGATCGACGTTGAGCGCCGCGAGCAACAGCGGCTGCACCAGGCGATGATATAGCACGCCCTCGCAGGGGATCGACTTACCAACCAGCGTCTCCTCCGACGCCCAGATCAGCGGCGCGAGCTTGAGATAGTCGGTCAATCCCGTGTCGGGGACACGACGGCTCTCGTCGAACACCCAACCCGGCAGGCGGCTGTCGCCGAGATCGAGCTGCCAGCGCTGCCCGGTCTTCAGATCAACGAAGGGAAACTGCGCGCGCGCCGGACCCACCAGCCCCGCCTCGGTGCCTATCGAGCGTGCATAGGCGAGCGCGTGACGGTTGCCTGACAACAGGAGATGGTTGCCATTGTCGATGACGAGATTGGTCGCGCCGTCGAAATAGGAGCGGCAGCGGCCGCCGGCCTGCTGCGTCGCCTCGTGCACGGCAACCTTGAAGCCGGCATTGGCGAGCCGCACGGCGGCAGAGAGGCCGGAAATGCCGGCACCGATGATGTGAGCTGTCTTTTGCATCAGAAAAAAGCGTAGCGGAGAAGGATGGCGATACGTGCGACCTTGGACACACGCACCGGCGCGCGGGGCGCGGCAAAGCCGCGTTCGAGCAGGAGGTCCAGAATGGCGTGATAGTATTTCGACATGATCCGCGGCGCACGAACCGCGCGGCGCTTGTTGCGCGCCATGATCTCGTCCGACTTCTCGAAATGCGCTTTCGCGCGCTGGGCGAGCGGCAGGCACACCTTCGGCAGCGCGCGCTCGACAATCACGCGGGTCGGATCGTTGGAGGTGATGCCGGCATGCAGCAGGCCTTCGCGAGGCAGATAGAGCCGGCCGAGGCCAGCGTCCTCGTCGATGTCGCGCAGGATGTTGGTGAGCTGGAGCGCGCGGCCGAGATGATGGGCGAGCAGGATGCCATCCTCTTCCGGCATGCCGAACACCCGCACCGACAGGCGTCCAACGGCACTCGCGACGCGATCGCAGTAAAGATCGAGGACCGCCATGTCGGGCGCGCGGATGTCCTGCGGCACGTCCATCTCCATGCCGTCGACGATGGCGAGGAAATCCTCCCGCTTCAGCCCGAAGGTCTTCACGGAAGCGACGTAGTCGGCAAGCCGCGCCGGCGGATGGCCCTGATAGAGCGCGTCGATGTCGTTGCGCCATTCCTGAAGCGCGGCGAGGCGTTCATCACGCGGGCCGTTGGAATCGGCGATGTCGTCGACCTGGCGGCAGAAGCTGTAGATCTGGAACATCGCCTCGCGCTGGTCGCGCGGCAGGATGCGCATCGCGGCATAGAACGAGCTGCCGGATGCAGTCGAGCCATAATTGGCGCCGGGCGAGGTCGCCTCAAGCGTCATGGGCCGGCCCCGGATTGGAGATTGGCCTGCGTCCGAAGGCGCGACGACCAATTTCACCGGCGATGCCGGCGAGGCTGAAGGTGAGGAGCTCGAGCTTGTTCAGATGCACGCGCTCGCGCAGGGGATCGCGCACCTTGAGCAGGCGCACGATGCGGTCCGCATAGGCCTGGATCACCGAGATATCGACGCCCAGCCGGAAGTCCCGCACCTCGGCGGAAAGCGACTTGCTCTCGTTCAGGAGCTCTTCGTTGCGCGCGGCGAGCGCCTGGAGGCAGGCCAGCATCTGCGGCGGCGAATGATCGCCGCCGAGCTGCTCGACCGAGGCGCCGCTGGCAGCCAGCGCATCGCGCGGCAGGTAGACGCGGTTGAGCGCGCGAAAATCCTTGCCGCAGTCCTGGAGATGATTGTTGATCTGGAGCGCCGCGCAGAGCGCATCCGAAGCGACCCAGGTCGAGGTCGCCTCGCCGTGCACGTCGAGCATGAAGCGGCCAACCGGCATCGCCGAATAGCGGCAGTAGTGGATGACCTCGTCCCAGGTCTCGTAGCGCAGCTTAGTCACGTCCATGCGGAACGCGATCAGCACGTCCAGCGCATGGCGCGGCGACATACCGCGCTCGGCCAACGCACGGCGGAGAATGACGGCCTCGGCCTGCGAGTCGCCGTTGCCGTTGAGCTCGGCCTCGAGCAGGTCGAGATAGGCGAGCTTCTCTTCAGGCGGCAACGTCGCATGGTCGGCGATGTCGTCGGCCGTGCGGACGAAATTGTAGAAGGCGAGGATCAGCGCGCGGTGACGCGGATGAATGATCCACGACGCGACGGGAAAATTCTCGTCGCGGTCACCCTTGCCGGATCGCAATTCGCTCGCAGAGGTCATCGGGGACTGGTTAACAATCGTCTGAACAGGAAGGCTTTTTTCTTCGGCGCGCGGCCGAGCCGTCGCGGCCCCCATATAGGGGAATATGCCGGCAAAACCAACCTGTCTCGCGGGTCCCCTGCCCTCACGAAGCACGGCCGCCGCAAAGGCGGGCCCGTGACCGCTCACGGGCCGCGCACAAGCTTACTGGTTGTGGGTCTTCAGGACCTGGTCGCAAGCCTGCGAGATCTTGGCCCGGTTCTCCTTCAGGCAGGCCAGAATCGTGAAATCGCCCTGGTCGATGACCGGACGGCAGAACTTCTGCACGTCACGCGTGCAGGCCTTCTGCTCTTCGGCCGTGCCGCGCCCCTGCTGGGGCTGCTGTGCGAACGCCGCGGTCGAAAGGGATGCCGACAGCAGGGTGAGAGCGAGGAGAAATTTACGCATTGTAGTCCTTCATTCTGACGGCAGAATCTCTCCGTTCCCGGACAGCACAGGGCGGACGACCGGAACGGATTGTTCTGATGGCGTTGCCGCGGAGCACGCAGCAGTGGAGACATCACAAGCACTGGTAAATGCGGCCAAATTGGCACCAAGTCCACCACATCGCGCCTTCGCAGGGCTCTGATTGGCAGATGTAAGAGTTTGATACTATGAGATTATTCAGGCAGCCGGTGTTTTGCCGTGGACCTGTTGCAGACATGCATCGCAAGCCCTTGCATATGTCATCGAATAGGCACAGCTGAAACCCATGCGGGGAACGTTGAAAACGGTCGCAATCGTTCGCGGCTCTGACACCTCACAGGGGTATGGTTTGAACCTGCCAGCGGGTGGGGACACTAAACTTTCGATGCGGCGAGACGTTCTATTAGGAGCGAACGTCATTCAGAAAACGGGATATTCGAACATGAAATTCTTTGGACGGTCTGGACTGTCGATCAAGGCGGCAGGCATTGGCGCCGCGCTGTTCTTCTCGGTTTCGGCGAGCCACGCTCAGTCGTCCGGACCCTTTGCAGGCTTCGACGGCGCGTGGTCGGGCACCGGCACGGTGGCGCTGTCCGACGGCTCCACCGAGCGCATCCGCTGCAAGGCAGACTACAAGGTCGCGGCCAGCGGTCTGGGCTTGAAGCAGGCACTGCACTGCGCCAGCGACAGCTACAAGTTCGACCTCACCAGCGACGTGACGAGCCAGGGCGACCGCATTTCGGGCAATTGGAGCGAAGCCAGCCGCAACATCTTCGGCAATCTGCAGGGCACCGCAGGCGGCGGCCAGATCGACGTATTCGTCGAGGCCAACGGTTTTGCCGCCAACCTAACGCTGCGCACCAACGGCAACAAGCAAACCGTGCAGATCAGCTCCAAGGGCGAGATCCGCGGCGTCAACATCACCATGGTGAAGAGCTGAACGCTTCACTCACCCGATGAGTGGACGACATGGCCCCTGGCTCTCGCGAGCCGGGGGTTTTTCATAGGAGGGACCACATCCGCAGAACTCAAGGCCGTCGGCCTCCTCGCCCCGCATTCCGCCTCGCGGGTGACACTCCGGTACTCAAAGTCTCGCACCAGACGAAGTTCCGCGAGGACGATTTCAAGTTCAATCCGTACGGGATCGTCCGGATCGAGGCGTGAGCCAGAGGCTCGCTAGCCGCTCTCGCTCAGATCGCGCGCTTGTCGGGTCCTTGCAGCTTCTCGTGCAGGTTGATCAGCCACATCGCCGTTGGGCGCAGGATGAAGAGGTCGGCTACCAGCGCTGCGACCATCGAGAAGGCGCTGAGCCAGCCGAACAGGCGCAGCGACGGCAGGTCGGAGAACACGGTCACGACGAGGCCGCAAGCGAGCACCACCGTGGTCAGGATCAGCGCAGGGCCGACCAGCACGGTGGCGCGCTCGACCGCAAGCGCCGAGGAGACCCCGGGCTTGCTCTCCAGCCTGAGGCGATTGAGGAAGTGGATGGTCGCGGAGAGGCCGAGGCCGAATGAGACGGTCAGTGCCACGACGCTGGCGAATTGCAGCCCCTCGCCCATCGCCCACAGCACCGTTCCCGACATCACCACCGGGAAAATGCCCGGCAGGATGCACGCGAACATCACCACCCAGGAGCGGAAGGCGAGGCCAATGAAGATCGCGACCAGCGCGAATTCGACGGTGAGCCCGCGGTTCAGCTTCTCGATCATGCTGGCCGAGTTGCGGGCGGCGATCGCCGCAAGACCGGTCACTGCGACCTCGTAGCCGGGATGCTTCTTGCGAACTGCGTCGAGCTCCTGGTCGAGCTTGTCGACGATCGGCAGGAGCTGGCTGGAATCCTTGTCCGGCACGCGGCCTGCGACCACGACCGCGTCCTGCTCGGCGTCGATGAATCGTCGCACCAGATGCTCTGGGATGACGTTCACATATTCCTTCAACGTCGCGACGTCCGAGCTGCCCGCCTTTTCCGTCAGCCAGCGACGCAGCGTCTCCAGCGACCAGACGTTACCTACGCCGGCAGCCTTTTCGACCGTTTCGTGGACTTCGGCGATGGTCTGCAGCGTTTCCGGCGAATAGAGCGATTCACCCTTGGGGAAGGTGATCAGGACGTTGACGGGATTGGCGCCGGTCAGCTTGGCGTCGAGCCGGTTGCTGGCCGCGACGGCCTGCCGCTTGTCGGGCACCTGGTCGGCAAGGCGGTAGCGCGGCTGGAGGTTGGCGTAGATCACCCCGAGGCTCGCCACGAACAGCACCGCGATCAGGCTGAACAGGCCCGGCCGGCCCACCATGCGCACCGCGATCCAGTAGCAGAAATTGCGCAGCGCCTGCACGCCGGCGTCCGCGCTCTGGAATTTGACGGCAAAGATCTTCTCGTTGCGCACGAACAGCACGCCGAACACCGGCACCAGCGAAAGCACCGTGACCAGCGCGATGATGGTGGCGGCGAGGCCCGCCTCGCCGAATTTGCGGATCAGGTCGGAGTCGGAGAATTGCAGCGCAATGAAGGAAATGCCGGCGGTGCCGTGCGTCAGCACGCAGGCCGGCCCCACCACCAGTACCGCGTTCCTGAACGCGGTGAACTTGTCCTGCCCTGCGATCAGCCGGTCGCGCGCCGCGAAGGTGAGCTGCATGGAGTCGGAGAAGCTGATGACCATGATGAGCGGCGTCATCACGTTCAGGAACATGTTCAGATTGAAATTGGCCCAGCCGAGCGCGCCCAGCGCCAGCAGGATCGCGATCATCGGCGGGAACGCCGCGACAACCATGAAGGAGATTTTTCGGAAGAAGATGATGGCGATGACGCAGCCGGCGAGAATGCCGAGGATGTTGTAGGTCAGCCCGTCGCGCTCGACCGCGTTGCGGATCTCGAGCTGCATCACCGGCACGCCGGAGAGCTGCACGCTGAGGCCGGTGTCGCCGAGGTCCTCCTTCATCAGCGCGCGGATATCGCCGACGACCTTGCCGAGCTTGCTGGAGGCAACCACCTCCGGATCGAGGGAGAGCACGACCAGAGCGAGGGTGCCGTCCTCCGACAACAGCTTGCCGCGGATGATCTCGTTGCTTTTGACGGTTTCGATGAACTTGTCGTAGGCGGCGCCCTCGGGCAGTTCGGCCGGGAACAGCGCGGCCGGCAGCTTGCCCGGCGCCGGCGCCTGGCGTGCGGAGAACAGCGAGACGAGCCCGCGCGTGCCTTCGACGAGCTGCATGTCGGTGATGAAGTCGCGCAGCTTCATCAGGTTGTCGCGCGCGAGCAGGTTCTTGCCCTCGATCACGACAAGGACGTCGAATTCTTCCGCTGGGAACTTCTTGGTGACTTCCTCGTACTGGTGGAATTCGCGGGTGTTGGAGCGGAACAGCTGCGACAGCGAATCGTCGATCTTGATCCGCTGGATGCCGAAGACGGCACCGACTATCAGCGCGATCAGGATGATGCAGGACAGGACCGGCGCGCGAACGGCGATCAGCCCGATGCGTTCAAGTCCAAAAGCGATGGAGGACGAGGGTCCCTGCTCGACCTTGTCGACATGAACCTCACTCTCGCTGTGCTTTTCGAGCATGCCTTGTCCAGTTCCTAAATCGGCTCGGTTAGTGAGCTTATGCGCCCCGCATATCGGCCTGAAAACGCCATACAGATGGGAGGCTTGCTCTTTGAAAAAGCGCGGGAAATCGCCGCGAGGGGTTTAGCAGGTCGGCCTGCCCCCTCGCAAGCGCGCGCTGGGCAACAAAATCGATCAAGATGCGGCAATTTCGGCCCTTGATGGCTCATTCCGGCAGCGCTGTGCCGATTCGCGGCGGGAGATCGCCGCTCTCGTCCTTCAACGCCACGCCGGTCACGCCCCGCGAGAGGCCTGCGCGGACCAGCCAGGCGATCTTGAAGGCTGCCTCACGATAACTGAGACCAGCCCGGTGGATGTTGGAGACGCAATTGCGCTCGGCGTCGGTACGGCCAGGCTTGGGCGCAAAGGTCAGGTAAGCCCCGAGGCTGTCGGGAGCCGACAATCCCGGCCGCTCGCCAATCAGCATCACGACCATGCGCGACCCGAGAATGGCGCCGACCTCGTCGCCCAGCGCGACACGGGCGCCTGAGGCAACAATGATATGGCCGATCGCGACATGCGGCGCATCGGCGAGGTCCGGCAGCAGCGCGCGCAACAGCCCAACCGCGTGCGCATGCACCGCCGTCGGCGACAATCCGTCGCCGATCACGATCGCAAGCCGGCCGGGATCAGCGGCGCACGCCGCGAGATGCTTGGCGCAAGTCGGTTCGAGCTGGCGTCCGAGATCCGGCCGCCGCAGGTAATCGCCGCGGTCGGCGGCGCGGCTCTTCGTCGCAAGGACGGGAGCGCCGAACTCAGCGAGTTCGCCGATCATCCGCTCGGCATCGAAAGTGGCATGCACGGCGTCGCGGGCGCGCGCGTGATCGAGCGTGAAGTCGAGCAACGGCCTGGTCGGCAGGCTCGCCCCGCTGCGCCCGAGCGCGACGCGTGCAGGCGTTAGCGTCCGCAGGTCCAGGGTCGGGCGGTTCGGGACGGATGGGCTAGACATGTCGCATCATTCGGCGGGAACCGACGCCTCACGCAGCCGAAGCGAGTAGTTCGACGCGTTCTGCTGGCCGCTCGATGCCGCGCGCGCAAAGGTGATGAGATGATGCGCGATCATGGTGCAGCCGATCAGGCCTTCGAGATCGCCGTGCCTGATCCGGCCCAGCGCAAACTTCCAGAACACGCGCCTGTAGTCGCCGAGCACGCCGACCTTCCAGAAGATGTTGCGCAGCATGACGAGACCGCGCCGGATGTTGGGCCAGGTCTTCATCTCGGCAGGCACAGGGATCTTGAGGCGGTGCACATAGACGTGGTCGCATTGATACTGGAAGCGTGCGTAGACCTTCTCGGGCTCGTAAGCGACTCCCATCGCGTGCTTCCAGGATGCGACGACTTCGTCATAGGGCAACAGGAAGTTGACGTTGGAATCGCGGCCGTCGTCTTCGATCAGGCGTCCCTCACGCTCCAGCCGGTCCCACAGCGGCGTCTTCGGCAGCGCCTGCAGCAGGTTGATCGTGAGCAGCGGAATCCGGGACTCATCGACGAAGGCAAGCAGCGCGTCCGAGGTGTTCGGCTTGTCGGTGTCGAGCCCCATGATGATGCCCGAGACAACCTCCATGCCATAGGAATTGATGGTGCGCACGCCCTCCAGAATCGGGACCATCATGTTGTGGTCCTTGTGCATCGCCTTCAGCGCGTCCGGATCGGGTGTCTCGATGCCGCAGAAGATGGTGATGAAATAGGCCTCGCGCATCTTCTCGAGGATCTCGGGGCGCTTGGCGATGTTGAGCGTTGCCTCGCAGGCGAGCCGCATCACATAGCCGGTCTTCTTCTGCCACTCGATCAGGTGCGGCAGCAGATCCATCGCCGCCTTGCGGTTGCCGATGAAATTGTCATCGACGAAATACACCGTGTCGGTCATGCCGCATTCGCGCAGGCGATTGAGCTCGGCGATGATCTGCTGCGGTGTCTTGATGCGCGGATTGCGGCCGTAGAGGCCGGGGATGTCGCAGAACTCGCACTGATAGGGACAGCCGCTGGAATACTGGATGCTGCCGAGGAAATACTTCTTCACCTCCGCAAGCTCGTAGGCGGGAATCGGAAACTCGGTCATCGGGACGCGGTCGTTGGTCGTCAGCACGATTTGATGCTCAGGACGGGAAACGTCGCGCGACAATATCGCGATCAGCTCGTTGGTGGCGTCGCCAAGCTCGCCGACATGGAGATAGTCGAAGGATGGATAGTAATCCGGGCAGGCGCTGACCGAGGGGCCGCCGAGCGCGACCGGCAGGTCAAACTCATGGGCGCGGCGGCAGATGTCGTTCATCTGCTGGCGCTGGATGTGCATGCCGCTGACGAAGACCGCTTCCGCCCATTCGAACTCCTCTCTCGTCGTCGGACGGAGGTTCTCGTCGACGAACTTCACCTGCCATTCCCTGGGCAGATAGGCGGAGATCAGGAGCAGTCCCTGCGGCGGCATGAACGCCTTGACGCCGTCCGTCAGGGGATAGGCATGTTCGAATGTGCCGAAAGACGACGTGTAGCGCGGAAAGACGCAGAGAATGTGCCGGACCGTTCCATTGCTTTCAGCGCGCATCGAACTTCCCCCAACGACTTCCTACAAACCGTGCAGAATAGGCATCAAGACACATAACGTAACGCTGGGCCCGAAATTCCTCAATATTGTGGCATGGGCCTAATTCATAAGACGCACCAATGGTTTCCTCGGTTCACGCAGATCGTGCGCGATCATGCGAAATTGGCCCGGCCTCAGGCGATCAAGCGCGAGGCAAAATCGGGTAGCAGCCCCGCATCACGAGCAAGCCGGAAATCGGCACCCGCAATCCCGCTCTTCGCCAGCCAGTCGTCGAACTCCGGCGCGCGGTGCAGGCCGAAGACGTCGCGGATATAGAGCGCATCATGGAAGGAGGTCGACTGATAGTTCAGCATGACGTCGTCGGCGCCCGGCACCCCCATGATGAAGGTGACGCCGGCGGCAGCGAGCAGCGTCAGGAGATTGTCCATGTCGTCCTGGTCGGCTTCGGCATGGTTTGTGTAGCAGATGTCGACCCCGAGCGGCAGGCCGAGCAGCTTGCCGCAGAAATGATCCTCGAGCCCAGCACGGATGATCTCCTTGCCGTCATAGAGATATTCCGGGCCAATGAAGCCGACCACGCTGTTGACCAGCAGGGGTTGATACGCGCGGGCGACGGCATAGGCACGCGCCTCGCAGGTCTGCTGGTCGACGCTGTGATGCGCGTTGGCCGACAACGCCGAGCCTTGGCCGGTCTCGAAATACATCACGTTCTGCCCGACCGTGCCGCGTCCAAGCGACAGCCCGGCCTCGTTCGCTTCCCGGAGCAAAGCGAGATCTATGCCGAAGCTACGGTTGGCAGCCTCGGTCCCGGCGACCGACTGGAATACCAGGTCGACCGGAACGCCCTGCCCGATCAGCGACAGCGTCGTCGTCACATGGGTGAGCACACAGCTCTGGGTCGGGATGTTCAGCCGCGCGATGATCTCGTCCAGCAGCCGCAGCAACCGGCCGATCGTCGCGGGGTCGTCGCTCGCTGGGTTGATGCCGATGCAGGCATCGCCCGCGCCGAGTAGGATGCCGTCGAGGATCGAGGCGGTGATGCCCCTGGCATCGTCGAAGGGATGGTTCGGCTGGAGGCGTGTGCTCATCCGCCCCTTCAGGCCGATGGTGTTGCGGAACGATGTGATCACCTCACATTTGCGCGCTGCCAGGATCAGGTCCTGGTTGCGCATGAGCTTCGACACCGCGGCCGCCATCTCCGGCGTGATGCCATGGGCCAGCTTTCGCAAACCTTCCGTCGTCGCCGCGTCCGACAGCAGCCAGTCGCGGAAGCCGCCGACGGTGAGCGCAGCCACCGGCGCGAAGGCCTTTGCATCGTGGGTGTCGATGACGAGGCGCGTGATCTCATCGGTCTCATAGGGGATCACGGCCTCCTGAAGGAATTGGCCAAGCGGAAGGTCGGCAAGCGCCATTCGCGCCGCGATCATCTCTTCGGCACTGCTAGCCGCGATCCCGGCCAGCCGGTCACCGGAGCGCGGCGGTGTCGCCTTGGCCAGGAGGTCGCGCAGATTGCCGAAAACGTAAGTCGTAGCATCGATGGTGTGGCGGTAGACCAAACGTCCCTCCGGCGTCAGTCGGCCAATGGCCGATGCAGTACCAGTCTTGCCCCAAGGTGTACGAGCCTGGCAGCATTGGTGCATGCCGATCTTTGCGGCATGTGCCGATCCCGGAAGGCCCCCTGCCGAAAATCGACAGCCGCGCCAAGAGGCTGATATTCCTTATATTTTCTACGACCAAGGTCTGATGTGCAAGCCTGCCGCGTTAACGCTGCGTCCACCTTCGTTCTGCATAGTTTTTGTATCAATTTTACCGTTCGTGCTCACCGATCGTACATAAAAGGCCATTTGGGTCTCTGGAAGCCATGACAATTGACCGAATTGGGAATGCCGCCGGCCTGGCGGGCCGTTTCACGCTTGCCACCAGGCTCTATTCGATCTTCGCGCTGTTCGCGCTGCTCACCGCCGCAATCGCTCTGCTGTCGGACTACAACAGCCGCCGCGGCGCCGAGCTCACTGCCGCGATTGAGACCGCGAATGCGGCGGCGCTGAACGTCGAGCGCGTCAACTCGCTGGTCTACGCCGTGGTGATGGAATCCCGCGGCGTCTACATGTCGACGGATCCAAAGGCCGTGAAGAAGTTCGGGGACGGCCTGCTCAAGTTCAACGACGAGATCCTCGGCGTGGTGAAGGGCTGGGAAGGCATCGTCAAGACCGACGACGCCGACCAGTTCGCAACGTTCAAGAAGCGCATCGAGCAGTTCATCGATTTCCGGAAAGAACTGGTTCGCCGGGCCTATGAGATCGGTCCGGCAGCTGGCCGCGAATGGGGCGATAACGACGCCAATCGCAGCGTGCGGTCGGCGTTGAACAAGGATCTCGAGGCGCTGTCCAAAGTCTATGCCCAGCGCGCCAAGCAGATTGCGCAGGAGACCGAGACCAATCGTACGCTCTCCTTCGTGTTGACGTGCCTCGGCGGCGTCGCGCTGGCGCTCGTCGTGATAGGCATCGTCATCATCGCGCGCTCGATCGCCCGTCCGCTCTCGACGATCACCGCGACCATTAAGCAGGTCGCCGACGGCGAAGAGAACGTCGTGGTGCCGCATACCGAGCGTGCCGACGAGATCGGCGCGCTGGCGCGCGCGATCCGGATCTTCCAGGAGGCGATGGACCGCAACCGCAATCTGGCCTCGCAGGTCTCGCAGGACTCCGCGGCGCGCGACGAGCGCGCCCGCCATATCGAGACCTCCGTCGAGGCCTTCCGCGAGGCGATTGGCGCGGTCATGCGCGGCCTTGCCGACAACGCGTCGGCGATGCGCGAGACCGCGCAGACCATCACCCGCGTCACGGCGGATGCCAGCACTCGCGCCGGCACGGCGGCAGGCGCCACGGAGCAGGCCTCGCACAACGTCACGGCGGTGGCGAGCGCCGCGGAAGAGCTGTCGGCATCCGTCGAGGAGATTGGCCGCCAGGTGCGGCAATCGGCGAGCGCCGTCGAGCAGACCGGCCAGCGCACCGAGAAATCGATCTCCGAGATCGAGAGCCTGGCTGCCGCCACACAGCGCATCGACGGCGTGCTCAATCTGATCCAGGCGATCGCCGAGCAGACCAACCTCCTGGCGCTCAACGCCACCATCGAGGCGGCGCGCGCCGGCGACGCCGGCCGCGGCTTTGCCGTCGTCGCCCATGAGGTCAAGGCGCTCGCCGGGCAGACGGCGAAGGCGACCGCGGAGATCAGCGAGAATGTCGGCATGATCCAGTCCTCGACCCGCAACGCGGTCGAGGCCGTACGCGAGATCGGCGGCGCGGTGCGCGAGATCAACGACGTCACCTCGGCGATTGCCGGCGCCATCGGCCAGCAGGACTCCGCCACTCGCGAAATCTCCGCCAATGCACAGTCCGCTGCGCAAGGCAACGAGACGCTGGTCGCCAACATCACCTCGCTCCGCGACGCCATCGGCGAAACGGACACCGCAGCAACCTCCGTCCTGACCGCGGCAGGCAGCCTGACCGCAACGGCAGAAACGCTGTCGCGCGAGGTGGAAAAATTCTTCGGGAATTTGCGCTCTGGACCCGCTGAGCGCCCTATCGCCAAGGCGAGCTAGCTCTCCGCGTCAGCCGACGCTGCGCCACGAGCCCTTGTAGGAACGTCGCAGAAGCGCGAACAGACTTCCACCGGTCGCAGCGCCTAGCAAATAGACGACGACGGAGAGCAGCGCGAGCGGCAGGCTGAGGTTCACCCTGAAGAACGAGACCGTCACGGTCTCGAAGTTCTGCGCGGCGAACACCACGATCGCGGCCACGAACAGGGTGATGATGGCGAGATAAAACCAACGCATGACGCATTCCCCTTCGACCGCGCGCAAGCTCGCGCGGTCACCCGCGACCTAACATAACCTTTCCTCGCGCGCCTTAAGTGCCGCGCCGCAGGCTGAAGCCGAGGCTCAGCCAGCCCGCGCCGGCAAAGATCAGGTCGATACCGAGGAACAGGCCGAGGATGTAGACGCTGTTGACCGGCCAGCGCGCCAGGATCAACAGGCCGAGCAACAGGGTGATGACGGCCGAGAGCGCGACCCAGATCCAGGGGCTCTCCCGCTTCATGCTGAAGGCGAGAAACAGTCTGACGACGCCGGAAGCAATCAGCGAGGCACCGAGGAAGAGGGTCAATAGCACCGCAGCAAATAGCGGGTTCTCGAAGGTCAAAAAGCCCGCGATGACATAGAGCACGCCGAGCAGCGCCCAGATCAGGAACTTGCCCCAGCTCTTCATCTGGAACGCACCGATGACCTCGGTCACGCCGGCCACGATCATCATCGCGCCGACCACGATCACGCTGGCCACCGTCGCCATCACCACGCTACCGAGCGCAATGAAGCCGGCAATGAGGTAGACGACGCCGAGCGCGACGATCCAGCCCCATTTCGGGCGCAACGCCGCGATGCCGGAGCCCAAGCCTAGGCTGTGAGACATATCCGAAGCAGTTGTCATGACGGCTACTCCTTCAAGCGAACCCCCACGGCACACGTCAGAATAGCATGGGCTCAGTGGGGACAACAGCTAGAAGAGCAGCCGTCGCCAGCGTCGCTGTTGATGCAGGTCAAGGCCGCCCAGGCGCGCCTCAAGCGCGCGACCGCTCCATTTCGAGCTCGGCCTTGAGACTGTCGAGATCGCGATAAATTGAAGCCGCCGCGAGCACACGGCCGCCTTTCCGGTACCGGAGCAGGCAGTCTTTGCCCGCGATGCTGCCGTCGATCTCGATGTCATCCCAGCTTTCGGCGTGGCCGACATAATTGATCGGCACGTCATAATGCTGGCTCCAGAAGAATGGTACGGCGTCGTAGCGTTCGCGCCCGCCCAGCATGTTGCGCGCGGCGGTCTGGCCCTGACGCTCGGCAACCACCCAATGTTCGACGCGGATGCTGGCTTGCGAATGCTGATCCGGCCAGCGCGCGATGTCACCGGCGGCAAAGATGCCGGGCGCGCTGGTTTCAAGGTAAGCATCGACCGTCACGCCGCGATCGATCGCAAGCCCGGCTCGCTCGGCCAGTTCGAGGCGCGGCTTGACGCCGATGCCCACCACCACCAGGTCCGCCTCGATCACGTCGCCACTTTTCAGATGGGCGCGGCGGCCATCGAGCTTGTCCACAGTGTCCTTGAGGTGGAAATGGACGCCGTTCTCTTCATGAAGCGCACGGACGAAATCGCCCATCTCACGTCCCAGGATGCGCTCCATCGGCCGCTCCTCCGGCGCGACGACGTGAACCTCGAGCTTGCGCGCCCGCAATGAGGCGGCGACCTCGAGGCCAATGAAGCTCGCCCCGATCACCAGCGCGCGTTTGGCGCTACCGGCCGCCGTGATGATGGCGCGGCTGTCGGCGACCGATCGCAGGGTGTGGACATGCGGCTGGTCGCTGCCTGGAATTCTTAACTTCACGGGCTCGGCACCGGTCGCCAGCAGCAGCCGGTCGAACGGCACCTTGTCGCCGTTGCCCAATGTCACATGACGTTGTTTCGGATCGAGCTCGGCGACGGAGGTGTCGAGCCTGAGATTGATGCCTGCGTCTGCGTAGTAATCCTCCGGCCGGAGCGGCAGCCAATCCTCCGGCGCATTGCCGGCCAGATAGTCCTTGGACAGGTTCGGCCGGTCGACCGGCAAGGCACCGTCGTTGCTGAGCATGGTGATGCTGCCGGCAAATCCTTCACGGCGGAGCATTTCGGCCGCTGCAAATCCCGCCGCGCCGCCACCGACGATGACGAACCGGTCCGGCGTCGGCGCGGAGCGGTGCGGTGCGGCCAGTGGTGATGCCTCTCGCTTGCGGCGCACGACGATCTTGTCCTTCTCGCGTTCGACCTCCCAGACCGCCAGCGCATTCAGCGCCGGCGCCGCGACCGCCTCGCCGGTGCGCAGCGAGAAGCAGGCATGATGCCAGGGACATCGGATGGTGTCGTCGACGACGAGCCCTTCGGCGAGCGGACCATGATAGTGGGTGCAAGCCGGTTCGATCGCCACAACCTCGGCGCCGAACTGCACGAGGAGAACGTCTTCGTCACCGACATGGCCAAGCAGCCTGCCGTCGTTGAAATCGGCGAGGTCCACGCCCTTGCTCAGATTGGGTCCGCTCGGCTTCTTCTCATCGTTCATGCGCCGTCTCCCGTGGCTTTGCGTCTCAATCGTCCGAGTTGGCGAGGCCGAGCAGCTCCTGTCGCGTCAACGCGTTGTCGCGAAACACGCCGAGCATGCGGCTGGTGACGAGATCGGTGCCCGGCTTGTGCGCACCGCGCGTGGTCATGCAATGGTGCGTCGCCTTGATGATCACGCCGACGCCTTGCGGCCTCAGCACGTCATTGATCGAGTTGGCGATCTGCGCCGTCATCTTCTCCTGGATCTGGAGACGCTTGGCGTAGATGTCGACCACCCGCGCCAACTTGGAAATGCCGACGACACGGCCCTGCGGGATATAGGCGACCCACGCACGCCCAACGATCGGCGCCATGTGATGCTCGCAATGGCTCTCGAAGCGAACCCCGCGCAGCACGATCATCTCGTCATAGCCTTCGATCTCCTCGAAGGTCTTTTGCAGGATTTCGGTCGGGTCCTGCGTGTAGCCGGTGAAGTATTCCCGAAACGCACGCGCTACCCGGTCCGGCGTCTCGCGCAGGCCGTCGCGCGCGGGATCATCGCCCGCCCAGCGGATCATGGTGCGCACTGCGTCCTCGACCTCCGCCTGGCTTGGCATGCCCGCCAGCGCTTGCGCGAGTGCAACGCGTTCCAGCCGTCGCGCCTGTCGTTCCATGTGAACTCCTCCCCCTGACCACCCGAAACAATCGCATTGCGATACCAAGGCTTGGACGGCGGCAACGGAAAAAGGTTCCCAGGGATAGGGGAAAATTCAGGACGGGCCCGGAACCAGGCTCAACTGTCTGCGGCCTTACGCAGGTCGAGGACGGCCTGCGCCCATTCGGCGGGCCGCTCCTGCGGCAGATTGTGACCTGCCCCGTTGAACACGCGCCGCTCGAAAAAGCCCTCGAACCTGCGCGCGTGGTGGGCGGTCCCAGGAATGACGCCATCGCGATCGCCGTCGATCGCGATCGTCGGCACGCGGATTGGCGGCTGCGCGGAAAGTTGTGCCTCAATGGCCGCATAGGCGGGATCGCCTTCAACCAGCGCGTAGCGATGCCGGTAGGAGTGGATCACGACGTCGACGAAGTCTGGATTGTCGAAGGCGACTGCGGTTGTGTCGAAAGTCGCATCGTCGAACACCCAAGTCGGCGACCACATCGACCAGAGCTGACGGGCAAAGCCGCGCCGGTTGCGCTCAAGCGCGCGGCGACCGCGTTCGTTGTGAAAGAGATATTGATACCAGAGCGCGGCCTCCTCCGGCGGCGAGGCCGGCTCCATCGACCGCGCGATGTTCTGGATGTTGTAGGAATTGCCAGAGACGAGCCCGACCACGCGCTCCGGATGGAGCGCCGAGACCACGCAGGCGGCACGCCCGCCCCAGTCGTAGCCGCCGACCACCGCACGCTCGATCTTCAGAGCATCCATGAAGGCCAGCAAGTCGGCGCCCAGCGCCGCCTGTTCGCCCGAGCGCAACGTCTTGTCGGACAAAAATCGCGTCCCGCCATAGCCGCGCAGCCATGGCACCAACACCCGCGCGCCTGATCGTGCGATCAGCGGCGCGGCTTCGGCATAGGCCTGGACGTCGTAGGGAAAGCCGTGGCCCATGATGCAGGGCCAGCCGTCCGGCGCGCCGAATTCGAGAAAGGCGACTTCGAGGACGCCGGCAGTCACTGTTTTCGGTTGCATTCTTGCGACACTCTCTGAACAAACTCGACCACGTAGCCCGGATGAAGCGCAGCGAAATCCGGGAGCCGCAGACGTTGGCATCCCCGCATTCCGCTTCGCTCCATGCGGGCTACAAGGCTCCGACCTACTTCTGTGGCCCCGACAGCGGGATGTCGCGCTCGGCGCGGAACACGTTGCTGTAGAGGTTGGCGATCCACTGCCGGCCGATGTCGGTCTGGTTGAGATAGCCGATCTCGGCCTGGATGTACGGCGCGACGCTGTCCCAATAGAATTGCGGATATCGATGCACGATGTCGGCAGGCGAGTCATAGCCGAGCTGGCGGTTGATGCCGACCTCCTCGAACTCATAGTAGAGCGCATTGGCCTTGCGCAAATAATTGGGATCGCCGAGCTGGCCGATGAAATCGGCCGCACGCAGGACCGAAGCGTCGGCATCGTAGGCCTGGCCGTCTCGGGCCGGAAACCGCGTACCCTCGATGGCGCGGGCAATGCGCTCCGGATCGAGCTCTGGGATATGTTGCAGCCGCCGCATGACATAAAGCTTCGATCGGTCGACGTGATACATCATCAGGCTGGCATCGGATGCGCCGCGCGGCAGCGCGATCTTGGTGCCGGCGTCGTCGATCAGAAAACCGTCTTGGTCATCTTCCTCGAACAGGCCGCGCACATAGCCTATGTCATGGGCAAGGCAGGCAATCAGGACGTGGATGAAATCCTCCGCCTCCAGGTGGGTATGGAGGTATCGTCCGTTAAGGATGGAATGGCCCGCCAGCGTCACGAGCATCGTATGCTCGATATTGTGATAGAGTGCATCGCTGTTGCCGATGCATTCCATCGTCGTGCGGGTCGCGCTCTCGATCATTCTTGCAGCGGACTCGTCGTACCGGCGACGCATGAACGAGCCAAGCAGCTTTTCCAGAGATTCGGCAGCCAGTCTCGGTAACGTGATCATGGATGCAGCCCCGTTGTCGGTGGTGTCCCCACGCCAACTCCTGATGCCTCATTTTTCCTCGCCCAGAGGCAGCATAGCCTATCTCGGCCCCGCTCACCAAATCTCCAATGGCGACGTAAACGAAAAGATTTGGGTTGCGCGAGGCCTCGCAGCAGCTCAGCGATCCTGTCGAGGATGGCAAGGGTTACCCGTCAGGCCAAATCGCGCCTGTCGGTCGTCGGCGCCGGCCCCGGCTTGCCTGTGAATGACCCGGAGATTTGGTTTTCAGGAGGCTCTCGAGATGAACGGCGCTGCCGCCGCGTGTTGGTTGGCCCGGGCCTCGTCGCATTCGCTCAATCGCCGCGCCAGCATGGCGTCGAACGCAGTCTTGATCCTGCGAACGAAAGGGTCTTTGTAGGGAAAGTCCGGGTTCTCGTCGTGCACCAGCATGGAGGCGTTGACCTCGAACACGACGAGATTGTCTTGGTCGTCGAGTGCGCAGTCGATACCGAAATAGTCGAGACCGATGCGGCTCCTGATCATGCGCAACACGTCATGGTGGCTTGCGGAAAAGACCGACGCGGGGTCGCGCAGGAACTGCTCCTCCTCGCGTTGCATCCAGTCCTGGCTGGCCATATCCGTGCTGTCGCGGTGGAGCTTCCAGCCCTCCCCGATCGCCAGATGATAGGGCAGGATTTCCTCGTCCACGAAAATGAACCGGTACTTGCGGAAAAAGCCGTCGGCGGATCGATAGTCGACAGGCTCGATCAGATAGCGATCCTCACTCACGCGTTCGGTGAGGAACGCCGTCAGAGTATCGGGATCCTCGAACCTGGCGAAGAAGTCCCCGCCATGGGTCCCCGCCGGCCTGGCCAGCAATGGAAACGTCAGTTCGTTTTCCGCGGGCGGAAGCACGTGACCGGCGGCGATGCGCAATGTGCGCGGCACGCGACAGCCCGGAATGCCGGCAAGCGCAATCGCGGTCGCATCGCGTGTCGTTCGCAAGACCTTTTCGGGTTCGTTGACGACCGGCTTGCCGAGCTGCCTGGCAATCTCATCGGCGAGCGGAAGAACGGCCGCGCCCTGGTCCGCATCACACACGAGGTTGACGACGACGTCGGCCTCCCGCGCGAGCGTCCCGAGATCTGGCCTGATCGAGGGCGACAGCGAGAGAATGTCGGTCTGGTAGGCGCAATCCCGAAACAGATACGCAACCGGCGTGTTGCCGACGAAGGGCGCGAACAGAGCGAGCACGCGGAAGCTGGCCGGCGACCGCTTCGCGGGTCTGCGCAACACCGGGTGAAGCCGGACGGTTCGCTCATAGGCGGCCTCCGCGGCCTCGCTTTCGCCGATCGCCTGCCGGATGGCGCCGATCCAGTAGAAATTGTCGGCCCGCTCCGGTGCGAGCGCGGCGGCCCGCTCGAAATGCAAGATCGCGTCCTCGATCCGCTTCAGCTCGAAGCAGACCCTGCCGAGCTCGGCATGAAGGGCCGCGTCATCGGGCGTCTCCTCGATGAGTTCACCTAGCAGGATCTGCGCAAGCACGTATTGCCTGGTCGCGACGAGTGCCTGCACCAGATTGGTCAGTGCCGGACGATGCGCCGGGCTCAACCGCAGCGCTTCGAGATAGAGCGAGATGGCCTGTTGCGCCATCCCGGTCTTCAGATGCACGTTGCCGAGGTTGCACCAGCAGGCGACGAGATGCGGCGCAAGCCGCAACGCGGCCCTGTAGTTCTCGGCCGCGGAGTCGAGATCGTCACAGAGCATGAAGGCGTTTGCGAGCGCGGCGTGAAGATCGGCCGCAATGTCGGTGGTGGTACCGATCGACATCACGGAGACCTGCGCAAGACCGGCCCTGAAGATCGCGATCGCGTCGTTGAGCTCACCGCGCTTGTAATGCTCGCGTCCCATGCGCAGCAGGTCGGCGGCGCTCGGTCCGGTCGGAACCTGCGGCAAGAGCGAGGTCGACATTGGGCTCATGCGCTCTCTGCCGGAAACGTCGCCGTGAAGCTCACGCCGTGCAGATTGACGGTCGGCGCGATGCCGTAGTGATTGGCACCGAAGATGCGCATCCGGCGCCACAGCTCGTCCTTGCTGATATCCGGCGGAATGTCGCAGATCGCTCTGTAATTACGCCGCGAATTTCTTCGACCGCTCCATGGGATCGGCGGACGCGGCGTTGGAAGCAACAATTGATGGGCCAATCGATCGGCCCATTCAGCGAAGAGGTTCAAGAGCTGCGCGTAAGTCAGCTCGCACAGACCGACGACACCAGCGTTTTCCGGAATGGCAAACGAGGTGACGTCGAGGATCATGCCGGTATCGACACGCTCGGCCATGGCGTGAAGAGTCACGCCGAACTCGGTCGCGCGGTCGTAGAGCGCGAAGTGCGTCGGTGCCCAGCCGGGATAGGTCGGCGGCCCCGGATGGAAATTGTAGGCGCCATAACCCAGGCTCGCGAGCAGGTCGGCGGGCACGATGGTGTTGGAGGCAAAGGCGATCAGCCGGGCTTGCCGAAGCAGCGGCGGCTCGAGACTCCTAAGCTCGTTGATCCCGGTCACCGGCCTGATCGTCAGGTCCTGCCGGTGCCTTCTCAATATCCGCGACAGCGCCACCTGCTCGGCAGCTTCCGTCAGCAACACTACGGCCTCGAACATCGGTTACCGCTTTGTTAACGATGATGGTGAGCCAAAATGTCGCAGCGGCCTGTTAACAGCGCACTAACGATGATCGACCGGACACACCTTGGAAACATCGAGAAACAAAATTGTTGAAAAAGGTGATTGTGTACAAACTGCCCACCACGCGCTCAGTCGTCATCGCCCGCGAAGGCGGGCGATCCAGTATCCCAGAGGCAGCGACGAATACGGAGAAGCCGCGGCGTACTGGATTCCCCGCTTTCGCGGGGAATGAAAGGAATGCGATTTGACAACTACTCCACCAGCAGCACGTCCACCGCGACGCCGAGCTTCTGCTTCGGCGAGCCGACGATGATGCCGTCGACCGGCGAGACGTCGGAGAAGTCGCGGCCGACAGCGAGCACGATGTGATCGTTGGCGACCAGGAGATCGTTGGTCGGATCGAAATCGACCCAGCCGAGCTCAGGCCCGCACCACAGCGACACCCAGGCGTGCGTGGCATCGGCGCCTTGCAGGCGCGGCTGACCGGGCGGCGGGATGGTGCGCAAATAGCCGCTGACATAGGCCGCAGGCAGCCCGAGCCCGCGAAGTCCTGCGATCATCACATGGGCAAAGTCCTGACAGACGCCATGGCGCTTGTCGAACACCTCGTTGAGTGGCGTCGAGATCACCGTCGCCTTCGGATCGTAGCGAAATTCGCTGCGGATGCGATGCATCAGATCGACAGCGCCGGCGAGGATGCCGGCGCCGGACGCAAAGCTCATCGCAGCATAGGCGCTGACGGGACGCAGCACGGGCACCAGCGGGCTCGCGAAGACGTAGCCGACCGGTGACGACGGCCCGAGGCTCGTCGCCTCGAAGGCGAGATCGCGGATGCCTTCCCAGGGCGGACTGAAGGCATCGCGCGGCGGCGGCGTTCGCGACACCGACACGCGGGAGCGAGAATCGATGCGCAGGTTTCGATGCGGCGCCTCGATCACGACGCTCTCCGTCAGCGTGCCGAAGAAATCGCGCCTGGCATGGCGGTCCGCAGGCCGCGGCCGGATCTCGACGTGGTGCGAGATGAGTTGTTGCCCGTCGCCGGTTTTCGGCTCGAGCCGCAGCGTGCAGCGGGCGAAGCTGACCGGACTCTCATAAGAATAGGTCGTGACGTGACGGATGTCGTAGATCACGCCAGCCCCGTCAGCTTTTCCGGCCGGCTGGCGTTGGGACCGTGCGGGAAGTAATGCAGCCCGATCGCCTCCGCGAGGTTGAGCAGGTCCTGCTCGAGCGAGAACAGCGTCTTGACCTCGAGCTTCTCGGCCTCGGCCGTGGCGAGCATCGCCTGCACGGCGACTGCAAGTCGTTGCGGCTTCTCGATCAGGCCGTACTCCTTCAGGCTCGGCAGCGCTGCGATGTGCTCGTTCAGGCTTGCGACCTGGAAGGCCACCGAGCGCGGATTGTAGGTGTCGAGCACCGCGAGATCGCGTACCGGCGCGAGCAGTGGCGCCAGCAAATAGCGAGAGCGATAGGTGATCTGGCAATCGACCAGCGTGAGGAGCACGTCGAGGTCCTCGTCGCCCGCCTCGTCATAGGCGAACTGCCGCGCAAAGCGAGTGGTGTTGATGGCGCGCTCGGCGCGGCGGCCCATGTCGAGGAAGCGCCAGCCGGCAGCGCGATTCATGTTCTCCTGCGCAAGGCCGGCAAAGCTCGCGAGTTCCTGCAAGGTGAGCTCGGCGGCGCTGAGCACGCTGTCGTCGTCCTCGACCTCATAGGCGAGCCGATCGGTCATCTCGGTGATGACCTGCCAGGCGTCGGGGGACAACCGCTCACGCAGACCGGTTGCCGTGCGTTGCGCCGCGCGCACCAGCGACAGCGCCGAGCCGAAACGGTCGGGGCTTTGCAGTGCTTCGGCCGCGATCCGTCCGGGGACCGTGCGCGAGGCTTGGGAGATCGCGCCCCAGGCGACGAGGATGCGCTGGATGCGCTCGGCCGACTGCATCGCGGTCGATGCGCCCTTGTTGTTGGGTCCGCGCATCGGCGAGCCGAGCGCGCGCACCAGCCGCAGCGTGGCCTCGGCGCGTTCGAGATAGCGGCCGAGCCAGAACAGATTGTCGGCGGCACGGCTCGGCAGCACGCCGGCGATGCGGCGGATCCGCACCTTGTCGGTCGCGGGCAGCAGCGTCGCGGTGGAGACCTGCTTCTCCGAGACGACCCAGACGTCGGCGGCGCGCGCGCCATCGCCCATCGACACGGCGCGCGCGTCGGCCTGTTCGGCGATCCGACAGAAGCCACCGGGCATGATGGTCCAGCCGTCGGGCGTGGCCGCCGCGAACACGCGCAGCACGAAGGGGCGCGGGGTGAGCTGGCCCTGCTCCCACACCGGCATGGTCGACAGCCGCACCACCTCCTGGCCGACATAATCCATCCCGCGCCCGCCGATCGCATCGATCAGCCGCTGCCGCTCTGCTGCATCGAGCTCGCTCGCAAGCACCGGCCCCGTGCCGTGGAAGCCGGGAACACCACGGCGATAGGCGCCCTCGATCGCGACCTCGTCAAGCCGCGACAAGACCTCCTCACGCGCCGAGCGCTGGCCGCACCACCAGGTCGCGATGTGCGGCATCTTCAAGTCCTCGCCGAGCAGGCGACGGCTCAACGCCGGCAGGAAGCCGAGCAGCGCCCTCGCCTCCAGCACGCCGGAGCCGGGCATGTTGGCGACGACGACGCCATCCTTGCGCAGCACGTCGATCAGCCCGGGCACACCTAACCGCGAGGAGGCGTCGAGCTCGAGCGGATCGAGCGAATTGGAATCGACCCGGCGCAGGAGCACGTCGAGTCGCTTGAGGCCTGCGACGGTGCGGATGTGGATGCGGTTGTCGCTGACTGCGAGATCGTCGCCCTCGACCAGCAGGAAGCCGAGATAGCGCGCAAGCGTCGCGTGCTCGAAGTAGGTCTCGCTGAAGCTGCCGGGTGTCAGCACGCCGATGCGCGGCTCGTCGCGATCGGCGCTGGCGCGAAGGCTATCCCGAAAGGCCTCGAAGAACGGCGCGACGCGCGGCACGTTCATCGACTTGTAGAGATCGGCAAAGGCCCGCGACAGCACCAGGCGGTTTTCCAGCGCGTAGCCAGCCCCCGACGGCGCCTGGGTGCGGTCGCCGAGCACCCACCAGCGCCCGTCGGGGCCCCGGCCGACATCGGCGGCATAGATCGACAGGTACCGCCCGCCGGGCGGCGCCACGCCGCAGACAGGCCGCAGATATTCGGCGCTGCCGGCGATCGCAGCGGCAGGGAGCGCGCCTTCGGCGACCAGCCGGCCCTCGCCATAGATGTCGCGCAGCACAAGTTCGAGAAGCTGGGCACGTTGCTTGATGCCGGCCGAGAGCTGCTGCCAGTCGGCCTCGTCGATCAGAAGCGGCAGATGGCTGAGCGACCAGGGCCGGTCGGCGCTGTCGCCCGGTGCGCGATAGGTGACGCCGGCCTCGCGCAAATGCCGGTCAGCCATAGCGATGCGCCGCTCGATCTCGTCGGGTGCCAGCGCGCCAAAGGCGTCGAAGAAACGGCTCCAGACGGCGCGCGGGGCGCCATCGGGACCGAGGAATTCGTCGGGGATGCCAGGCAGCCGGCTATAGTCGCGGACCCATTGCGCGACGCGGCGCTGGCTGAGGCGCCTGCCGGCCTGGCCTTCTCCGTCGGTCGCGCCCTCGCCCATGCACCACTCCCTGCCCCATCACCATACTCAATGCAGGAGCGGCGTGCGCAAGTCGAGGGTCAGCGGAAACTCAATTGTGCGTTCCTCCGGCGGCGGCTGGCTGGGGCCCGGCGTATGGCCGTGGTCCTGGAAGCGGGCCAGCCGCCGCGCCTCGGCCTCGTAGGTGTTGACCGGCTTGGTGTCGTAGTTGCGCCCTCCGGGATGGGCGACGTGATAGACGCAACCGCCCAGCGAGCGGCCGTTCCAGGTATCGATGAGATCGAATGTCAGGGGCGCGTGGACCGGGATGGTTGGGTGCAGGCCGGAGGCCGGCTGCCAGGCCTTGAAGCGGACGCCGGCCACCGCTTCTGCCGAGCGTCCCGTCGGGGTCATCGGCAGGCGGCGGCCGTTGCAGGTCACGACATGGCGGCCCTCGATGAAGCCTTCCGCCTTCACCTGAAGCCGCTCAACCGAACTATCAACATAGCGCACGGTGCCGCCGGCCGAACCCTCCTCGCCGAGCACATGCCAGGGCTCCAGCGCCTGGCGCAATTCCAGCGTCACGCCGCCATGATGGACCCGGCCAAAGGCGGGGAAACGGAATTCGAGCTGAGCCAGATACCATTCCGGCTCAAAGGGATAGCCCGATTGCTTCAACTCAGAAAGCACGTCAACGAAATCCTCCCAGATGAAGTGAGGCAACATGAAGCGATCATGCAGAGCCGTGCCCCAACGCACGAACTTGCCGGCTTGCGGTTCGCGCCAGAGCTTTGCGATCAGCGCGCGGACCAGGAGCTGCTGGGCCAGCGACATGCGCGGATCGGGCGGCATTTCGAGCGCGCGGAATTCGACCAGGCCGAGCCGCCCCGTCGGGCCTTCCGGCGAATAGAGCTTATCGATGCAAATCTCGGCGCGATGGGTGTTACCGGTGATGTCGACGAGCAGATGCCGGAACAGCCGGTCCACCAGCCACAGCGGCGTTTGATAGCCCGGCGGGGGCACGTGCGAGAGCGCGATCTCGAGCTCGTAGATGCTGTCATGGCGCGCCTCGTCGATACGCGGCGCCTGGCTGGTCGGGCCGATGAACAGGCCGGAGAAGAAATAGGACAGCGACGGATGGCGCTGCCAGTACAGCACCAGGCTCTTCAACAAATCGGGCCGGCGCAGGAACGGCGAGTCCTGCGGGCTCGAGCCGCCGACCACGACGTGGTTGCCGCCGCCGGTGCCGGTGTGGCGACCATCGACCAGGAAGCGGTTGGCACCGAGCCGCACCTTCGCGGCGTCCTCATAAAGACCCGAGGTGATCTCGACCGCCTCGCGCCAGTTCTTCGCCGGCTGGATGTTGATCTCGATCACGCCAGGATCGGGCGTCACCTTGATGACGTCAAGGCGCGGATCGAATGGCGGCGGATAGCCCTCGACATGAACCGGAAGCTGAATCTCCTCGGCGGTGGCTTCGAGCGCGGCGATCAGTTCGAGATAATCCTCGATCCGCTCGACCGGCGGCATGAAGGCGCAGAGCACGCCGTCTCGGATTTCGACCGCCATCGCGGTGCGCACCGGGATCGCCGTATTGAGATATTCAGGCGCAACCCGCGGCGGCGATGGCGGCCGCGGCATGCGGCTGAACACCGGCAGCTGCTTGCGCACCTCCATCGGGTCCTGCTCGATGATGTACGGATATTGGTTGGGCGGGACGTAGCCGAGCGAGCCCATCGGCAGCCGCAAGCCCAAGGGAGAGTCTCCCGGGGTCAGGAACAGATGGCTCCGCCGCAGACCCCAGCGTTCGCTGCGCCAGCGCGGCGGCGCATTCCAACGCTGCACCGGCAGCACGAACCCGCGCGGCGTGCCGAGCCCCTGGTCGAACACCCGCGCCATCCGCGCCCGCGCCTCCGGATCAGACAGCTTGGAGTCGGAGGGATCGACATTGACGGGAAGGTCGGCTTCCTTCTGCAGCCAATAGGCGGGATCTTCATACGCCGGCATGATGTAACCGGGGTCGAGCCCGAGCCGCGCCGCCGTACCCGCCATGAAGGCCTCGGCATCCCCAACCTCGGCGCGGCGGGGGGTCTCGACCTTCGCGATCAGGTCGGCATTCTTCCAGATCGGGACGCCGTCCTTGCGCCAGTAGAGTCCAAAGGCCCAGCGCGGCAGGCTTTCGCCCGGATACCATTTGCCCTGGCCGTAGTGCAGCAGACCACCCGGCGCGAACCGCGTGCGCAAGCGGCGGATCAGATCGTCCGCGAGCGCACGCTTGGTCGGGCCAACGGCCTCGGTGTTCCACTCCGGCGCTTCGAGATCGTCGACGGACACGAAAGTCGGCTCGCCACCCATGGTGAGCCGCACATCCTGGGCAGCGAGATCGCCGTCGACCTGCTCGCCGAGCTCATTGAGCCGGGCCCAGGCTTCATCAGAAAAAGGCTTTGTAATGCGAGGCGCTTCGCGGATGCGCTTCACGCTCATCTCGAAGGCGAACTCGACCTCGGCAAAGCCGGCGCTGCCGGAGATCGGCGCGGCCGAACGGTAATGCGGCGTCGCGGCCACCGGAATGTGCCCCTCGCCTGCCAGCATGCCGGAGGTCGCATCGAAACCAATCCAGCCCGCGCCCGGCAGATAAACCTCAGCCCAGGCATGCAGGTCGGTGAAATCGTTCTCCACCTCCGGCGGTCCCTCGATCGGATCGATGTCGGGACGGATCTGAATCAGGTAACCGGAGACGAAGCGCGCTGCGAGACCGAGATGGCGCAGCGTCTGGATCAGGAGCCAGGCGGAGTCGCGGCAAGAGCCTGCACCCGAGGACAAGGTCTCCTCCGGGATTTGCACGCCCGGCTCCATGCGGATGATGTACCGTACCCGCTTTTGCAGCTCGCGATTGAGATCAACCAAGAAGTTGACGGTGTTGCTGGCCTCACGCGGGATCGTGGCGAGATATTCGGCAAACAGGGGACCTGGTGTGATGGTCTCGAGATATGGCGCAAGCTCGGTCTTCAGATCCTTGGGGTACTGAAAGGGAAAGCTGTCGGCATAGGGCTCGACGAAGAAATCGAACGGGTTGACCACGGTCATCTGAGCCGTGAAATCCACCTCGATCTTAAGCTCCGTCGTCTTCTCCGGAAAAACGTAGCGCGCCAGCCAGTTGCCTTGCGGGTCCTGCTGCCAGTTCACGAAATGATTGGGCGGCGTAACCTTGAGCGAATAGCTCAGGATCGGTGTCCGCGTATGCGGCGCTGGCCGCAAGCGGATGGTCTGCGGGCCTAGATCGATCGGACGGTCGTATTTGTAGTGCGTGACGTGATGCAATGCGACGTAGATCGACACGGATGCGGTGCTCCAGCAGCTTTTTTGAGCAGAACACCTGATGTCATCGCGATCAAGCACTAACAACGGGCAGCGCGTGCCTAGGAAGTATCCGCCGTAGCCCGGATGGAGCGAAGCGTACTCCGGGACAATCGATCCAGGAATGACGAACCCCGGATTGCGCTTCGCTCCATCCGGGCTACGCGGTGACGCTACATCGTGGCGCCAATCACCCAGGGCGCAAACTCGGCGCCACCGAAATCAAAGCTCTCGCTCTTGGTCGGCTGTCCCGAGGCCGTCTTCAGGATCAGATCGAAGATGCGCTGGCCGCACTCTTCGACCGTCTCGGAGCCTTCGAGGACGGTGCCGCAATTGACGTCCATGTCCTCTTCCATGCGTTTGTACATCGGCGTGTTGGTCGCAAGCTTGATCGACGGCGCGGGCTTGCAGCCGAACACGCTGCCGCGCCCCGTCGTGAAGCAAACGAGATTGGCGCCGCCTGCTACCTGGCCGGTCGCGGCAACCGGGTCGTAGCCGGGCGTGTCCATGAACACAAAGCCCTTCTTCGTCACAGGCTCGGCATAGCGCAGCACGTCGACGAGATTGGTGGTGCCGGCCTTGGCCATCGCGCCGAGTGACTTCTCGAGGATCGTGGTGAGGCCGCCGGCCTTGTTGCCGGGGCTCGGATTGGCGTTCATCTCGGCGCCTTCGCGCTCGGTATACTCTTCCCACCAGCGCATGAGATCGACGAGCTTTTCGCCGACTTCGCGGCTGACCGCACGGCGCGTGAGCAGATGTTCTGCGCCGTAGGTCTCCGGCGTCTCCGACAGGATCACGGTGCCGCCGTGACGCACGATGAGATCGCTGGCCGCGCCGAGCGCGGGATTGGCTGATACACCGGAATAGCCATCCGAGCCGCCACATTGCAGCGCCACGGTCAGCTCGCTTGCCGGTACCGCTTCGCGTTTCACCTTGTTGGCGTCCGCAAGAGCCTCGCGTACGAAGGCAACGCCGGCCTCGACCGTCTTGCGGGTGCCGCCGACCTCCTGGATGTCCATCGCGCGCAGGCGCCCGGCGAGCTTCTGCTCCTCCATCAGGCCGCCGATCTGGTTCACCTCGCAGCCAAGACCGAGCACGATCACGTGCGAGAAATTGACGTGCCGCGCATAGCCGCCGAGCGTGCGGCGGAGCAGCGCCAAAGGCTCATTCTGCGTCATGCCGCAGCCGGTCTTGTGCGTCAGTGCGACCACGCCGTCGACGTTGGGGAATTCGGCCAACGGATTTTCGCCGGTGAAGGGATTCTTCTTGAAGACGTCGGCGACGAGACCAGCGACATGCGCGCTGCAATTCACCGAGGTCAGGATGCCTATATAGTTGCGCGTGGCGACGCGGCCGTCGGGGCGGCGGATACCCTCGAAGGTCGCAGGCAGATCGAAATTCGGCGTCGGCTTGACGTCGGCGCAATAGGCATAGTCCTTGGCAAAATCGCCCATGCCGCAATTCTGCGTGTGGACGTGCTGGCCGGGTGCGATCGGCGCGGTGGCAAAGCCGATGATCTGGCCATAACGCCTGACCGGCTCGCCGACAGCAATCGGCTTGATCGCGACCTTGTGCCCCGACGGGATGCGGTCGACCGTCGTCACGCCGTCAGCCACCACCGTTCCGGGCGGCAGGCTGGCACGCGCGATCACCACGCCATCATCAGGATGCAGGCGGATGACGGGGGCTGGGGTCATGATCGTTCTCCTTGGTCTTCAAAAGTATCGTGCCCCGGATGCTGCGCAGCGCGCAAGCGGTGCGCTGCTGATCCGGGGCCCACACGTGACGTCGGCAACTGGGTCCCGGCTCTGCGACGCGTCACTGCGTGCCGCACCGCGTCCGGGACACGCCAGATCAAGCCTTGCCGCCGGAATCCTTCCGGGTCTGGTTCACCTGCATCTTGGCGTAGATCGACATCAACCCGACCTCGTTCGCCAGTGTCACCAGCTTGAAGCCCATATTGATGGCGCGCGCGGCGCCTTCCGCACCACTGCAATGGATGCCGGCGTTGAGACCGCGCTTGCCACATTCCTTGATGATCTTCTCGTAGATCGCAAGAATCTCAGGCTCGGTGCGGTCGAGCTTGGGCTCGAGCCCGTAGGAGAAGCCGAGGTCGGACGGGCCGATATAGACGCCGTCGATACCCTCGACGTCGAGGATAGCTTCCATGTTCTCGACCGCCGTCCTGGTCTCCATCATCGGCAGCAACACGGTCTCGTCGTTCGCCGTCTTCTGGTACGTGCCCGCGGTGCCGTACATGCCGGCGCGGATCGGCCCGTTGGAGCGCACGCCCTTCGGAGGATACTTCGAATAGGAGACGAGGTTCCTGGCTTCCTGCGGCGTGTTGACCATCGGGCAGATAATGCCGTAGGCGCCGCCATCGAGCACCTTGCCGATGATGCCGGGTTCGTTCCAGGGCACGCGCACCATCGGCGTCACGGGATGCTTGTCCATCGCCTGGAAGCACTGAACCATCGACAGATAGTCCTGCACGCCGTGCTGCATGTCGACGGTGACGCTGTCGAAGCCGCATTGCGCGATCACCTCGGCCGAGAAGCCGGAGGGGATCGCAAGCCACGCATTGACGACGGCCTTGCCCGACTTCCAGATTTCTTTGACTTTATTCGCCACGTTGCCTTCCTTCCCTGTTGGTCTACTCGCCGTCATTGCGAGCGAAGCGAAGCAATCCAGAATTCGTCCGCGGCAACACTCTGGATTGCTTCGTCGCTGGCGCTCCTCGCAATGACGAAATTGAACTAGCTCGTCGCCCTCTGAATACTGCTCTCGCTGACACCGACATCGCGGGCAGTATTCACTATCGCCGCCCAGGTGTCGTCCGGCAAGGGCACGCCGTTCCGGGTGCGCTCGGCCCGGGTCTTCCTTTCGGGATCGCCGGGGACCAGGACCTGCTCGACACCGGCCATCGGCTTGGTGGCCCGGATGAAGTCGACATAGCGCGACACTTCGGCATCGAAAACATCTGATGTGTCGACCACTTTGGGGTCGACGAAGAACGCCAGCATGCCATTGGCGAAGCGGCGGCCGCCTGAGGTAGCGCCGGTTCCGGTCAGCGCGCCGCCGAGCAGCTCGCAAATGAAGGCCAGGCCCGAGCCCTTGTGCTCGCCAAAGGCGCGAATCGCGCCCGTTCCCTGAGTGTGGTCGCGCGGTCCGTCGGGCGTATACGGCCCATAGAGCACGACAGGGTCTTCGCTTAAGCTGCCGTCGGAATCCACCAACGCGCCCTTTGGCAACTTCTTGCCGCCACGGCTTGCGACCAGCACCTTGCCTTCGGCGACGATCGATGTCGCAAAGTCCAGCACGATCGGGTCCTGCCCCTCGCGCGGAATGCCGACGCAATAGGGAGCTGTCGACAGTCGCTTCTGCACGCCTCCGAACGGCGCGACCAGCAGCGAGCCGGCAGCGTTGACGAAATAGACCGAGACCAGCCCTTCGGCCGCGGCCATCTCGGCCCAGTCGCCGACGCGGCCGATATGACCGGCATTGCGCAGAGCGACCGCCGCGAGGCCCCCCTTCTTGCACTTCTCGATGCCGATCTTCACCGCCTGCGGCGCAACCGTCTGGCCGTAGCCGAACCTGCCGTCGACCACCGCGAGCGAGGGCGTATCAAGCACCACTTCCGCGTTCTGGTTCGGGATTACGTTCCCCGTCTTCTTCCAGCGGATGTAGACGGGCACGCGGATCACGCCGTGGCTGTCATGGCCGGTGAGATTGGCGGTGGTCAGATACGTCGCGATGCGTCTGGCTTCCTCGGACGAGGACTCCGCGTGCGAAAAAACCTCCGTGACGAAGTCGATCAGCTTCTCAACCTGAATGGTGACCATACGGGTCTATTTGCCTCTTGTTCCCTGCCGGATGAGCTAGCGCAGATGCGGCATCATCCGGTCCCGGCGCCGATTTTTGGGCGGATCGGCTTGGGCGGCACTTTGAGCGAAAAAAACCGACCGTGTCCATGCTTCTTGCCGCATCCGCGCGCATATCTGCTTTTCACTCCTCGGCTATTGCCTCATCGGCACTTCCAAGTCCTGCAAGGCTCTGCTCGAGCTCGCCCAGCATCTCCTGAAGCTCCGAGAGCTTGCGTGCGCCAAAGCGCCGCGTGATCTCGGCATAGATCGCTTCCGACGTCGGCGCCACGGCCGCCATGAGCTTCACGCCCTTCTCGGAGATCGACACCATGCTGCGGCGCTGATCGGCTTTCGCTGTCTTCCGTTCGATCAGGTGGCGAGCTTCGAGATCACGCAGGATACGCGACAGGCTGGGCCCAAGCAGAAACGCCGTGCGCGCGAGTTCCGTGACCTCGACAGCGTCGATGGCCGCGAGCGCTCGCAGTATGCGCCATTGCTGCTCGGTGAGACCATGCTGGCGCAGCGATGGCCGGAACTGCCGCATCACCGCTTCGCGCGCCCTCAGCAGCGACATCGGCAGCGAACGCGAAAACTCGCGCATTGGGACCTGCCGGGTGGCAGGCACGCCTCCATTCGCAGGATCAGCCGGTCTCTTCTTCAAGATGATGCTCCGCCCTCAAATCCAAAAACGTTTGCACTGCAGCAAACCAGAATAGGGTTTGACGAATTCATTTAACATGTTAAGTATCTCTCGGCACCACGATTTGTAATGTCAGAGATGGCGCTTTCCAACGACGATATTCTGAACTGCGCGAGGCGTCTGCACCAGGCGGAGAAGACGCGCACGCAAATCAGGCAGCTCTCGCAGGACTATCCCGCGATCACCATCGCTGATGCTTACGCGATTCAGAAGGCCTGGGTCGACATCAAGCTCGCCGAGGGCCGCATCGTCAAAGGCCACAAGATCGGCCTGACCTCGAAGGCGATGCAGAGCGCGCTCAACATCGACGAACCGGATTCCGGCGTGCTGCTCGACGACATGTTCTTCGCCGATGGCGGGCTGGTGCCGACGGGCCGCTTCATCGCGACGCGCGTCGAAGCCGAACTCGCCTTCATCATGAGCAAGCGGCTTTCGGGCCCAGACTGCACGATGTTCGATGTGCTCAATGCCACCGACTTCGTGGTGCCCGCGCTCGAGATTCTGGACACGCGTATCGAACGCGTCGATCCCAAGACCAAAGCAACGCGGAAAATCTTCGACACCATCGCCGACAATGCAGCCAATGCCGGCATCGTGCTCGGCGGCCGACCGATCCGCCCCTTGGAAGCCGACCTGCGCTGGATCGGCGCGCTCTGCTTCAAGAACGGCCAGCTCGAGGAGACCGGTCTTGCCGCCGGCGTGCTCAATCATCCCGCGACCGCCGTTGCCTGGCTTGCCAACAAGATCGCGCCGCTCGGTCTTGCGCTCGAGCCCGGCCAGGTCGTGCTCGCCGGCTCTTTCATCCGTCCGATCGAGGCCCGCAAGGGCGACACAATTCAAGCCGATTATGGCGCCTACGGCTCGGTGAGCTGCTACTTCGCCTGACGAACGAGAAGCACAGGGAGTGAAACCGCCATGCCGCATTTCACCATCGAGTATTCGGCCAATCTCGATGGCCGCGTCGACATGGGCGCGCTGTGCGAGATCGTGCGCAAGGCGGCGGTGGAGACCGGCATCTTCCCGCTCGGCGGCATCCGCGTCCGCGCGATCAAGTGCCAGCATTACGCGATCGCCGACGGAAGCAAGGACCTTGCCTTTCTCGACATGGTGCTGCGCATTGGCGAAGGTCGCGATCTCGCCACTCGCAAGACAGCCGGCGAGCACGTCTTCCAGGCGCTCTCCAGGCATCTCGATCCCGTCTTCGCAAGCTCGAAATTCGCCCTGTCGTTCGACATGCAGATCAACGACAAGGAAACGAGCTGGAAACGCAACAACATCCACGATGCCCTGAAAGCAGAGGCCGCCCATGGATAAGCCCGCGCCGAAAGCCGACGTCTTCCAGGCCAACCGCGAGCGCGTCGCGCCGCTGCTGAAGAAATTGCATGCCGACGGCATCGGCCACATGATCGACGGCAAGACCGTCGCCTCGATCTCTGGCGAGACCTTCGAGACAAAGTCGCCGGTCGATGGCACCACGCTCGCAAGCGTCGCCCGCGGCAATGCCGAGGATATCGACCGTGCCGCGACCGCCGCCGCGACTGCCTTCAAGTCCTGGCGCGACATGGGACCTGCGATGCGGCGCAAGCTGCTTCATCGGGTGGCTGATGCGATCGAGGACAATGCCGACGACATCGCCGTGCTTGAATGCATCGATACGGGCCAGGCCTATCGCTTCATGGCCAAGGCCGCGATCCGCGCCGCCGAGAATTTTCGCTTCTTCGCCGACAAATGCGCCGAGACGCGAGACGGCCTGAACACGCCGAGCGAGGAGCACTGGAACGTCTCGACGCGCGTGCCGATCGGCCCCGTCGGCGTGATCACGCCGTGGAACACGCCGTTCATGCTCTCGACCTGGAAGATTGCGCCTGCGTTGGCGGCGGGCTGCACGGTCGTGCACAAGCCGGCCGAGTGGTCGCCGGTCACCGCCGATCTGCTCGCCAAGCTCGCCAAGCAGGCCGGTATCCCCGATGGCGTGCTCAACACCGTGCACGGCTTCGGCGAAGAGGCCGGCAAGACGCTGACCGAGCATCCCGCGATCAAGGCGATCGGCTTCGTTGGCGAGAGCGCGACGGGCTCGGCGATCATGAAACAGGGCGCGCCGACCCTGAAGCGCGTGCATTTCGAACTCGGCGGCAAAAATCCGGTGATCGTGTTCGACGATGCGGATCTCGACCGCGCGCTCGATGCGGTCGTGTTCATGATCTACTCGCTCAACGGCGAGCGCTGCACTTCTTCCAGCCGGCTTTTGATCCAGGCGAGCATCGCCGAAAAATTCGTCGAAAAGCTCACGGCGCGCGTGAAGGCACTAAGGGTCGGCCATCCCCTCGATCCTGCTACCGAGATCGGGCCGCTGATCCACGAGCGGCATCTCGCCAAGGTCTGTTCTTATTTCGACATCGCCCGCGAGGACGGCGCGGTCATTGCCGCCGGTGGCAAGGCGCATGACGGCCCCGGCGGCGGACACTACGTTCAGCCGACGCTGATCACCGGTGCGCATTCCAAGATGCGGGTGGCGCAGGAAGAGGTGTTCGGGCCGTTCCTCACCGTGCTCCCCTTCCGCGACGAGACCGACGCGATCGAGATCGCCAACGACATCCGTTACGGCCTCACCGGCTATGTCTGGACCAACGACATGGGACGCGCGCTACGCGTCGCGGACGCGCTCGAAGCCGGCATGATCTGGTTGAACTCGGAAAACGTCCGCCATTTGCCGACGCCATTCGGCGGCATGAAGGCCTCAGGCATCGGCCGCGACGGCGGCGACTATTCGTTCGATTTCTACATGGAAACCAAGCACGTCTCGCTCGCGCGGGGCACGCACAAGATTCAGAAACTGGGGATCTAGAACAACCGTCGTTCCGGTGCGGCGCGCAGCGCGAACCCGGAACCTCTAGATTCCGGGTTCTTCGAGCCGCCCCGGAATGACAATCTGAGGGGAAACGCAATGCCCGCACCGCAACACGTCTTCGAGCCGCCCTTCAACATCATCCGCTCGAGCCATGCCGTGCTCGACGTGACTGATCTGAAGCTCAGCCGCGAATTTTACGAGACCACCGTCGGATTGCATGTCGAGGATTCCGACGACAACGTCGTGTACCTGCGCGGCGTGGAAGAGCATCAGCATCATTCGCTGGTGCTGCGCAAGGCCGCCGTGCCGGCGTGCAACCGCCTCGGCTTCAAGGTCGGCAACGAGAAGGATCTCGACAACGCGACTGCGTTCCTCACTGAGAACGGCCTCAAGCACGCGTTCGTCGACCAGCCCTTCCAGGGCCGCACGCTGCAATTCACCGATCCCTTCGGATTCCAGATCGAGCTCTACGCATCGATGGAGAAGCGGCCGCATCTCTTGCGCCGCTACGATCTTTACCGGGGGTGCCATCCGCAGCGGCTCGACCATTTCAACGTCTTCGCGGCCGAAGTGCAGGACACGGTCGATTTCTACGCGCGGCTCGGCTTCCGTCTCACCGAATATGCCGAGGAGGACGGGCCGAACGGCCGCATCGCCGCCGCCTGGATGCATCGCAAGGGCAACGTCCACGACTTTGCCATCACCAACGGCAAGGGCCCGCGCCTGCATCATTTCGCCTACTGGACGCCGACCGCGATGAACATCATCCATCTCTGCGACGTCATGGCCTCCCAGGGCTTCGTGAAGAACATCGAGCGCGGTCCCGGACGCCACGGCATCTCGAACGCGTTCTTCCTTTACGTTCGCGATCCCGACGGCCATCGCCTCGAGCTCTACACCAGCGACTACTTTACAGGCGATCACGATCATGAGCCGCTGCGCTGGTCGCTGCGCGATCCCCGCCGGCAGACGCTGTGGGGCGCGCCAGCCCCACGCTCATGGTTCGAGCAGGGCTCGCCGTTCACGGGACAGGCCGTGCGCGAGCCGAAATTCGTGGCCGACGTGCTGGTGGCGGACTGAGTGATGACGCTCCCTCGTATTGCGACCTATTCCGTCAAGGGTGCAACCAAATATGGTGCCGTCGTGGACGGCGGCCTCTTCGACCTCTCCGCGCGCCACGCCAAGGACTATCCGACGCTGCGCGAGGTGATCGCAGCCGGCAAGCTGCTGAGCTTTGCAGAAGACGCTGCCGGCCGTAGGCCGGATCATGCGATCGCCGACATCACCTGGCTGCCGCCCGTGCCTGCGCCGGAAAAGATCATCTGCATCGGTGTCAACTATCCCGACCGCAACGCCGAGTACAAGGACGGCCAGGAGGCGCCAAAATATCCGAGCATGTTCATGCGTTCGCCCCGCTCCTTCGTCGGCCACGAGACACCGCTGGTGCGCCCGCGCGCATCCGCGCAGCTCGACTATGAAGGCGAGATCGTGCTCGTGATCGGCAAGGCCGGCCGGCACATTCCGGAAAGCGCTGCGCTCGACCACATCGCGGGCCTCACACTCTGCAACGAAGGCTCGGTGCGCGACTGGCTGCGGCACGCCAAGTTCAATGTCACGCAAGGCAAGAATTTCGATTCCAGCGGCAGCTTGGGTCCGTGGCTCGTGCCCTATGTGCAGGAGTCGCAGCTCGTGGACGTACGGTTGACCACACGCGTCAACGGCGAGCTCCGGCAGGACGACTCGACCGGCCGGCTGATCTTTCCCTTCCGCTACCTCATCAACTACATCTCGACCTTTGCGACGCTCGTTCCCGGCGACATCATCGTCACGGGAACGCCGACCGGCGCCGGCGCGCGCTTTGATCCGCCGCGCTATCTCAAGCCTGGTGATGTCGTCGAAGTCGAAGCCGAAGGCATCGGCCTGTTGCGCAACGGCGTCGTCGACGAAGCCTGACATCTGGATTGGAAGACAACCATGACCACCCTCACCGGCGGCGAAGCGATCGTAAGCGGCCTTGTCGCCCATGGGGTCGACACCGTGTTCGGCCTGCCGGGCGCGCAGGTCTACGGACTGTTCGACGCCTTCCACCAGGCACAGCTCAAGGTGATCGGCGCGCGGCACGAGCAGGCCTGCGGTTACATGGCGTTCGGCTATGCGCGCGCCAGCGGCAGGCCGGGCGTGTTCAGCGTGGTGCCCGGCCCTGGCGTGCTCAATGCGAGCGCTGCGCTTTTGACCGCCTTTGGCTGCAACGAGCCGGTGCTGTGCGTCACAGGCCAGGTGCCAACGGCATTCCTCGGCAAGGGCCGAGGGCATCTGCACGAAATGCCGGATCAACTCGCGACCCTGCGCAGCTATGTGAAATGGGCTGACAGGATCGAAGCGCCGGCCAACGCGCCGACGGTCGTCGCACGCGCATTCCAGGAGATGCTGTCGGGACGTCGCGGTCCCGCCTCGGTCGAGATGCCCTGGGACATCTTCACGCAGCGCGCCGACACGGCGGCTGCGCAGGTGCTCGCGCCTTTGCCGGCACCACAGCCCGACCCCGACGCAGTGAAGCAAGCCGCTGGCCTGATCAAGGCCGCGAAGGCACCGATGATCTTCGTCGGCAGCGGCGCGATCGATGCGCGCGAAGAAATCCTCGAACTTGCCGAGATGATCGACGCCCCCGTTGTCGCCTTCCGAAGCGGTCGCGGCATCGTCTCCAACGCGCACGACCTTGGGCTCACCATGGCGGCCGCCTACAAGCTGTGGCCGAACACTGATCTCATGATCGGCATCGGCACGCGGCTCGAATTGCCCACCATGTCGCGCTGGCCTTATCGTCCGGACGGATTGAAGAGCATCCGGATCGACATCGATCCCATCGAGATGCGTCGTTTCTCCTCCGACACGGCGGTCATTGCCGATGCCAAGGCCGCGACCGCCGGTCTTGCAGAGGCCGTGCGCAAGTCGGGCTACAGCAAGACCAGCGGCCGCCGCGCCGCGATCCGCGAAGCCACCGCCTCGGCGCAAGCGGAGATCCAGCGCATCCAGCCGCAGATGGCCTATCTCAACATCCTGCGCGAGGTGCTGCCGGCGAACGCGATCGTCACCGACGAATTGTCGCAGGTCGGCTTCGCCTCCTGGTACGGCTTTCCGATCTACGAGCCGCGTACCTTCATCACCTCGGGCTATCAGGGCACGCTCGGCTCCGGCTTCCCCACTGCGCTCGGCGCCAAAGTCGCCAATCCCGACAAGCCGGTCGTCGCGATCACCGGCGACGGCGGCTTCATGTTCGGCGTGCAGGAGCTTGCCACCGCCGTGCAGTTCAACATCGGCGTGGTGACGCTGGTGTTCAACAACAATGCCTATGGCAACGTGCGGCGCGATCAGCGCGAGCGATTTGACGGCCGCGTGGTGGCCTCCGATCTCGTCAATCCGGATTTCGTCAAGCTCGCGGAGTCCTTTGGCGTCGCGGCCGCGCGTGTAACCTCACCGGATCATTTCAAGGCCGCATTGGAGAAGGCACTCGACAATGGTGGGCCGTATCTGCTGTCGATCGAGGTGCCGCGGGATTCCGAAGTGAGCCCGTGGGCGTTCATTCATCCGCCGAAGCCCTGATATCGTTCCGGGGCGGCTCGCAGAGCCGAACCCGGAACCTCGAGATTCCGCGTTCGATGCTTCGCATCGCCCCGGAATGACGAGCGGCGTCAGCGCGTCTTGCGGAAGGTCAGGTTGATCCGTTGGCGACCGAGCAGCGCATGCTCGCCGTCGGCGAGCGGCGCGACGCCGTGGTAGGCGAGCCGGCTCGTCCCACCCCATACCACAACATCGCCATGCACGAGTCGAAAACGGCGCGGCTTGTCGCTGCGCGCCATGCCGCCGAACAGGAAGATCGCGGGAAGGCCAAGCGAGACCGACACGATCGGTGCCGATAAATCCAGCTCGTCCTTGTCCTGATGCAGCGACAGTCGTGTGCCCGGCTCGTAGCGATTGACGAGGCACGCATCGGGCGCGAAGCCGGGAAAACCTCCGTTCTCGGCCGCCCGCCGCGCCAGGTCTTGGAATATCGGCGGCATCGCTGGCCAAGGCTTTCCGGTCAGCGGATCGATCGGATCATAGCGATAGCCGGTGTGATCGGTGATCCAGCCGCGCTCGCCGCAATTCGTCATCGCCACCGACATCTGGTAACCGCCGGGCGTCGTCATCTGCCGAAATGACGATTGCACCGTGATCGCGCTGACGGCCGCGATCAGCTCGTGCTCGATCGGCCCTGCAAATCTACGCAGCAGCACGGCTCCGTCCGCGATGTCTTCGCGCGACGGCTGCGCCTCGGCGAGGCTGTCGAACAAATCCGCCGTCAACGACTGCGCTCACTTCGCATCATGAAATATCACACCCAGCGTATGGCGTTGTCCGGATCGGATCCGGCTGACTCCGTGGCGCAGATTAACGCGATAGGTGCCGCGCGTCCCCTGCACCGGGCGATGATGCACGGCGAAAGCTACCGCATCGCCCTGGGAGAGCGGCACGACCTCGGCACGCGACTGCATGCGCGGACGCTGCTCGGTCAGCACGAACTCGCCGCCGGTGAAATCCCGCCCCGGCTCGGATAGGAGGATCGCAACCTGGATCGGGAACACGTGCTCGCCATAGAGATCCTGATGCAGGCAGTTGTAGTCACCGGCCTCGTATTGCAGCAGCAGCGGCGTCGACCTGCCCTGGCCCGCCTCGTGACAGCGCTTGAGGAACGCCGAATGAGCCGCGGGATAGCGGATATCGATCCCCATCGCCTCGTTCCAGCGATTGGCCACGCCGTGTAAATGTGCGTAGAGCGCCGGGCGCAATTCCGCGATCAGGTCGGGGAGCGGATAGGAGAAATACTTGTACTCGCCGCGACCGAAACCATGGCGGCCCATCACGATGCGGCTGCGGAAGTGTGCGTCGTTGGGATAGAGCGAGGCGATGTCGCGGCATTCGCCGGACGTGAGCAGGCCTTTCAGGACCGCGCTGCCCTGGGCGTCGAGCTCGCCGGTGATCTGGGGCCAGTCGAGGGAATCGACGCGAGCGGCAAGGGCGGGAGAAGAAGGTTGTGTGGGTTTTCGTGCGGTCGCTGTCATAGCACTCATTCTCGCAGCCTGGCGCTCACGTCGCCACCCGATTTCCGATTGCTCACCATCATCGGGGCGAAGCCCGCAATCCAGAGTCGCGGAAGCAGTCTGGATTGCTTCGTCGCTATTGCTCCTCGCAATGACGATGGAGAGGCATCAACCCAGCACCGGCAGCGTGATCACGTCATACCCGTGCCGGATCGTGCGCTTGAGCACGGGGTCCTCCAGCTCGAACTCAAAGCGGTCAGCGGGGCGGATGCCGCCCTTCGCCGCAAAGGTGCCGCCGAACATGGCGCAGCCGTCGGGCAGCTTCTTGTCGTCGAAGCAGCGCGCGATCAGCTCGTCGATCGGCAGCATCGCATCCAGCGTGCCCTCCTGGTAGAGCACGCGCTCGCCGTCGATCCAGGCGTAGGAGCGCAGGACCATCTTGTCCCAATGGCCGATTACGTCCTCGAGTTCCCACAACACGGGCGCGACGACCTTGTCGCACATCTGCTTCGAGACGGTGACGCTGTAGGCCTCGACCTTGCGGTCGGTATGATCAGAGCCGCAGCCCACGAAAATGCGGCCCTGCCAGCCGATCAGTACGAACTCGACCTCGCCGGAGGACTCGCCGCCGCAACATTCGATACTGTCTTCCATCGTCAGCCGCCGCGCCGAGACGCGGTAATAGATCGGCGTCGATGCCGGCCGCGCGATGCCGACAGCCTCGAGCTCCGCGATATGCTTGTCGCGCGCGACGGGATCGCGGCCGGTCCAGCCGGCGATGACGGCCCGGTCGATCGCGAGCGTCAGCGGCGTTGTCGTGTCCTGGGCATCGACGGTGAAGGTCAGGTCAAACACGGATCACGGCCTCCATGCCGGCAGCAAGCTCGAAAATGCGATGGTCCGATCCGCCCGCGCCCGCCAGCATCAGGCCGACGGGAACCTCGCCCTCGCGATGGGCAGGCAGCGAGATGGCGCAACCATCAATCATGTTGATCAAGGTGCAGTTGCGCAAAGCACGCAGGTTCGCCGCGGTGAACGCCTTGTCGTCGGTGAGGTCGGCGATCTTCGGCGGCGTGTTGGCGGTGGTCGGCAGCACCAGCGCGTCATAGGGCGCGATCCGTGCATTGACCCGCGCGATCAGCGAGCGACGCTCATTGAGAAGATCGATGTAGTCGGCCGCGCTCTGCGCCTCGCCGCGCATGATCCGCACCGCGACGCGGGGATCATAGACGTCGCCCTTGGCCGTGATGAGATAGCGGTGCCAGGCGAAGCTTTCCGCCGCCGCAAAGCCGCCCTTGGCGTTCATCGGGCCGATGTCGTGGAACTCCGACATCTCGATGCGCTCGATGGTGGCACCGTGACTGGCGAGCGCTTCCAGCGCCCGCTCGAAGGTCTGCGCCACGGCCGTATCGAGGTCGTCGAGCGCAACGGTGGTCGGCACTGCAAGCCGCATGCCCTTCACCGGGCGCGGCGGCCTGAGCGGATCGATCGGCTCGTCCGCTAGCACGGCGTCGAGCACGGCGCAGCAATTGACCGTTCGCGCCAGCGGTCCGATGCTGTCGAGCGAGAATGACAGCGGCACTGAGCCATCGAGCGGCACGCGGCGTTGCGTCGGCTTGTACCCGACGATGCCGTTATAGGCCGCCGGTATCCGGCAGGAGCCGCCGGTATCGGTGCCGAGTGCAGCATGCGCCATTCCGTCCAGCACGGACACCGCCGCACCCGAGGACGAGCCGCCGGGCACGTGGCCCTCGGCCCGGTTCCAGGCACCCTTCGGCGTGCCGAAATGCGGATTGATGCCGATGCCGGAATAGGCGAACTCGGTCATGTTGGTCCGGCCCATCACCACGAAGCCGGCGCGGCGCAGCCGCGCCACGGCCGCCGCGTCGTGCTCCGCCATAGGCGAGTCATCCAGCGCGCGGGAGCCGGCGCGCGTCACCTGGCCCTTGATGTCGAAGAGATCCTTGATCGAGATCGGAATGCCGGCATAGCGCGATGGCGCGGCATTGACCTCGCGCAAGCCATCCATCGCATCTGCCGCAGTCAACGCGGCCTGCCTGTCGACATCGACATATGCGCGTCGGCCCTCACCGGCCGGATCGGCGATCCTGGCGAGGCATTCTTCAACCAGCTTTCGGGAGGTTGTGCGGCCGCTCTCGAGGTCTTCGGCAAGCTTCGCCAGTGTCGGAAAGTTCGGCATGTCTGTCTCACGGAATATTGGCACGCGCAATCTATCGCGCTGGTTCGGTTCGACACAAGCATTGTGCGCGCTACGGTATGCTTACCATGCGCGCACATCGCTGGACCGTTGACGGCCAATAGTCAATTGTCGCATCAAGCTCGAAACGAGCGGGCGTCAAGCCTGTGTCTTGGGAGAACTTGCTTGGGAGGATCTGCCGCAATGGCCGAACCGCAGCGCGCGCGACCGAAACCGACGCCGGAAACGCAGCATTTCTGGGACGGCACGAAAGCGGGCGAGTTGCGCCTGCAACGCTGCGATGCCTGCGCGCATGTCTATTTCCCGCCGCGTCCGTTCTGCCCCTCCTGCGCCTCCCGCAAGGTGAGCATCTTCAAGGCCAGCGGCAACGGTTTTCTCTACAGCTACGTGATCAATCACCGCCCCGCTGCACCGGGCTTCACGCCACCTTACGCGATCGCGGTGGTCGAGCTTGCGGAGGGACCGCGGATGATGAGCAACATCATCGACTGTCCGCAGACGCCGGAAGCGCTCGAGCTCGACATGAAGCTCGAGGTCGCCTTCCAGAAGCTCGATGACGCGATCACCCTCCCCGTGTTCCGTCCGGCGAAGGGATAGGCCATGCGCAGGAACCAGGTCGCCGTCGTGGGTGCGGCCGAAACCACCGAGCTCGGCGTCATCCCCACCATGTCGCAGCTCCAGCTTCATGCGGATGCGGCGCTCAATGCCATCGCGGACGCCGGGCTGAAGTTGTCCGACATCGACGGTTTTGCCACGGCCGTCGAGACGCCGCAGCAGGTCTGCCATTATCTCGGCATCAAGCCGACCTGGGTCGACGGTACCTCGGTCGGCGGGTGCTCGTTCATGCTGCATGTCCGTCATGCCGCGGCAGCGATCGAGGCCGGTCTGTGCAGCACGGTGCTGATCACCCATGCCGAGAGCGGCAAGTCGATGATCGGCAAGCAGCCGCGCTTTACCGCGCCGGACAGCCTCAACGGCCAGTTCGAGGCTCCCTTCGGCGTCTACGGCCCGCCCAGCATGTTCCCGATTCCCGTGCTGCGCTTCATGAAGACCTACGGCATCACGCATGAGCAGCTTGCGATGGTGGCAGTAGTGCAGCGGGAATGGGCGGCGAAGAACCCGCGCGCGATGATGAAGGAGCCGATCACAGTTGCCGACGTGCTCGACTCGCGCATGATCGCCTATCCGTTCCGGCTGCTGCAGTGCTGCCTCGTCACCGACGGCGGCGGCGCGCTGATCCTGACCTCGGCCGATCGCGCCAAGGATTTTCCGAGGAGGCCGGTCTACATCATGGGCACTGGCGAGAGCGTGGAGACGCCGATGGTCAGCCAGATGGAGACATTCAACTCCTCGCGCGCCTTCAAGGTCGCGGGCCCCCTCGCCTTCAAGGAGGCCGGCATCGCACACAAGGACGTCGATCATCTCATGATCTATGACGCGTTCGCGCATCTCCCGCTGTTCGGCCTCGGCGATCTCGGCTTCATGCCCTATGAGGAAACTGGCAGTTTCATTGCCGACGGCAACACGAGGCCGGGCGGCAAGCTGCCGCTGAACACCAACGGCGGCGGCCTATCCTACATGCATTCGGGGATGTACGGCATGTACGCGCTGCAGGAGAGCGTGCGCCAGATGCGCGGCATCGCGCCGGCGCAGGTGCCCAACGCAAAGATCTCGGTGTGCCACGGCGTCGGCGGCATGTTCGCGGCAAGCGGCACGATCGTGTTCACGAACGAGAGATAACGCGCTGCGCAGCGCGAGCCATACGAGAACGACGGACAACAGGAGGCATTCACATGACGAAATCACTGCAGGACAAGGTCATCGTCGTCACCGGCGCAGGGCGCGGTATTGGGCGGGAGATCGCGTTGCTGTGCGCGGCCGAAGGCGCCAAGGTCGTCGTCAACGACCCCGGCGGCGCGTCGGATGGCTCGGGCTCCAGCGCCGCGCCCGCCGAGGAGGTGGTCGAAGAGATCAAGAAGCGCGGTGGCACGGCGGTTGCCAATTTCGAGAGCGTCGCCGAAGCCATTCCTGCAAGCAAGATCGTCAAGAGCGCGACCGATCATTTCGGCCGACTCGACGGCGTCGTCAACAATGCCGGCATTTTGCGCGACATGATCTTCCACCGCATGAGCGTGGAAGCCTTCGAGGCCGTCATCAAGGTGCACCTGATGGGCTCGTTTTACGTCTCCCACGCCGCCGCACGGCTGTTCCGCGAGCAGGAGAGCGGCTCCTTCGTGCACTTCACCTCGACATCGGGCCTGATCGGCAATTTTGGCCAGGCCAACTATGCCGCAGCGAAACTCGGTATCGTCGGCCTGTCGAAATCCATCGCACTCGACATGAACCGCTTCAACGTGCGCTCGAACTGCGTCTCGCCGTTCGCCTGGAGCCGCATGATCGGCACCATCCCGACCGAGACCGAAGCCGAGAAGGCGCGCGTAGCGAAAATTCAGAAGATGGGCCCGGAGCTGATCGCGCCGGTCGCCGCCTATCTCCTCAGCGACGCCGCCAAGGACGTCACCGGGCAGATCTTTGCAGTGCGCATGAACGAGATCTTCCTGATGAGCCAGTCACGTCCGATCCGATCGGTGCAGAGCAGCGACGGCTGGACGACGCAGTCGATCGCGGAGCATGCGATGCCGGCGCTGAAGGGCTCGTTTTACAAACTGGATCGCTCGGCGGATATCTTTACGTGGGATCCGGTGTAGCGCCGCATCGTCGTCATTCCGGGGCGGCTCGCAGTGCCGAACCCGGAATGACGAGACTTGGGGCTAACCCGTGTTCCGCAATCCCGCCGAGATGCCGTTGATGGTGAGCTGAATGCCGCGCAGCACCTGCTCGTCCGGGTTTTGCGCACGATGCTCTTTCAACAGCTCCACCTGCACGTGATTGAGCGGGTCGAGATACGGGAAGCGGTGGCGCACGGAGCGCTCGAGCAGCGGGTTGCCTTGCAGCAACCGGTCCTGGCCCATGATGTCCAGGAGCGTCTCGATGCATGAATGCCATTCGCGGCGAATGCGGCCAAATATCTTTTCGCGCAAAGCCTCGTCCGGCACGAGCTCTGCATAGCGCGAGGCGATCGCGATCGAGCTTTTTGCGAGCACCATGTCCATGTTCGAGAGCAGCATGCGGAAGAACGGCCATTCCTTGTAGAGCTCTTTGAGGAACGGCATGCCCTTGTCGGGATGCTCCGCGATCCAGGTCTCGACAGCGCTGCCAAAACCGTACCAGCCGGGCAGCATCAAGCGGCATTGCGCCCAGGAGAACACCCAGGGGATTGCGCGCAGATCCTCGATCGCGCGGGTCTTCTTGCGCGAGGCCGGTCGGCTGCCGATGTTGAGCGTCGCGATCTCGTTGATCACTGTCGACGACCAGAAATAGTCGACGAACCCATCGGTCTCGTAGACAAGGCCGCGATAGGCCTTGAATGCGAGGCTCGACAATTCATCCATCGCGGTCAGATATTCGTGGCGCGGCGCGCTCTGGCGCGGATGCAGGAGGCTCGCCTCCAGCGTCGCGGCGGCAAGGATCTCCAGATTGTTGCGGCCGACTTCGGCGTTGGAATATTTCGACGAGATGATCTCGCCCTGCTCGGTGATGCGGATCTGGCCGTTCACTGCGCCGCCCGGCTGCGCGATGATGGCGTCATAGCTCGGGCCGCCGCCACGGCCGACCGAGCCGCCGCGGCCGTGGAACAGGCGCAGGCGCACGCCGTGGCGCTCGAACACTTCGACGAGATTGATCTCCGCCTTGTAGAGCTCCCAGCCCGAAGTGACGAAGCCGCCATCCTTGTTGCTGTCGGAATAGCCGAGCATCACCTCCTGCACGCTGCCGCGGCTGTCGACGAGCCTGCGGTAATCATGGAGCGCCAGCATGCGGTCCATGATGCCGGATGAGGCCTGCAGATCCTCGATGGTCTCGAACAGCGGCACGACGTTGATGGCGCTGCGCCCCGACGGATTGACGAGACCGACCTCCTTGAGCAGCACGGCCACTTCGAGCATGTCCGACATGCCCTTGCACATCGAGATGATGCACTGGGGAATGGCGTCGGAGCCGAACTTCGCATGCGCCTCCGCGGCAGCATGGAATACGTTGAGCTCGCCCATCGTCTCGTCACTGTACTTGATGAATTGCGAGACCAGCGAGCGCGTGCTGCGCAATTCGTTGGTGAGCAGCGCAATGCGCGCCTCCTCGCCGAGCGCGAGATAGGACATGCCGGGGTTCGCCGCGTCGATCAGCTCGGCGATGGTGCGCTCGTGCACCGCCGAGTTCTGGCGGATGTCGAGCCGCGCCAGATGGAAGCCGAAGCAGTCCACGGCGCGCCGCAACAGCCGCAACCGGCCGCGGGCGATGACGCGGGCGTTGTTGGAGATCAGCGAGCGATGCAGCACGTCGAGATCGGCCTGCAGCTCCCTGACGCTCTCGTAAGGCGCGCCTTTGCCGACCGGACGACGCGTGATCTCGACCTGGAGCTTTTCGGCCGTCGCGGTCAGGCGGGCATAGATGCCGGAGACCGCGAGGCGGTAGGGTTCGCCGCTTCGGTGCGGCGAGGTGTCCGGCGAGCGCTCGGCGAGCGCGCGCAGCTCCTCGGAAACGTCGGCAAGATACGCCGCGATCGACAATTCCGAGCCGAGCACGTGCAGCTCGTTCAGATAGAACTGCATCACCCGGCTTGATTGCAGCCGCAGCGTGCCGCGCATCACGTCGGCGGTGACGAACGGATTGCCGTCGCGGTCCCCACCGATCCAGCTTCCCATGCGCAGGAACGAGGCGAGTTCGGCCGCCGCCTGCTCGCCGCCCTCCTCCAGCCGGTCCTCCAGCGCGTTGATGAGGCGCGGAACCTCGCGCAGGAAGGTGTAGTCGTAGAACGACAGGCCGTTGGCGACCTCGTCGAGCACGGTGAGCTTGGTCCGGCGCAACAGATTGGTCTGCCACAGCGTCAGCACCTCGCGCCGCAACTGCTCGTCGCTGGCCGCGGCCTCGTCGGCCGTCATGGCAAGCCGCTCGCGGCTGTCCAGGAGCGCGGCGATCTCCATCTCGCGATCCATGGTGCTCTTGCGGCGAACCTCGGTCGGGTGCGCCGTTAGCACCGGACTGACGAGAGCCTCCTTGAAGAAGCCCCGTAACGCGTCGGGGCTCACGCCGGCGCTCTTCGCATGCGCCAGCGTCTCCGCGAGCACGCCCGACCCGCCGCGTGATCCGGTTTCCCTGGCAGCGCTCCGGGCGCGCATCTGGCGGATGTTATTCTGGTCCTCGGCGATGTTGGCGAGGTGGGAGAAATAGCTGAAGGCGCGGACGATGCGCAAAGTATCGGGGATCGACATGCTGTCGAGGATCTGCTCGAGCTCGCGCCGGGCGAGCCGGTCCTCGTCCCGGTGGAACCGGATCGAGGTCTGGCGGATACGCTCGACCAGGTCGAACACGTCAGGCCCCTCCTGATCGCGCACCGTGTCGCCGAGGATGCGCCCGAGCAGGCGGATATCGTCCCGCAGCTGCGCATCCGCCTCCAGCGCCTGGGCCTCTTCGGCGCGGTTGGGGCGGTCGATCGCTGTGTCAGATGGTACGGTCTGGAGGGACATGGCTCAATTCCCTTCGAGGTCCCTTGGCTGCCCGGCCCAGCAAGTGTGCAAGTTTTTTGCCGCAGTGCAAGATAAACTTGGAGGCGGCGCACACTGGGGACCAAACGGGCAAAGTCGTAAAGATGATCTGCCCCAACGGCGCAAGCGGTTTGCTTTTCTCGAAATCAACCCCATGCAAAGTAGGGCTTGCCCGACGCATCAAGCAGAAACACTAGATATCGTAGTCCGGCCGAGCGACTTCGCCGTAGCTGAGCGAACGCTGCCCCTAGGCCGGCACGATCACCTTGCCGATCGGCCAGAGCGCGATGCCGGCGAGCTTCAGGTGGGCCCAGGCGAAGGGAATGCCGATGATGGTGATCGCCAGGATCACGGCGGTAACGAGGTGGCCGAGCGCCAGCCACCAGCCGGCGAGCAGGAACCAGATGATATTGCCGAGCACCCCGAGCGGACCGGTGCCGATATCGCTCATGCCGGTGACCTCGTCGCGCCGCACCGCCTTTGAGCCGAACGGCAGGAGCGTGTAGACGGCGATGTTGAACGCAGCCCGCGCCCAGGGCAGGCCGACAATGGTAATGGCCATGATGACGGAAGCCACCAGCCAGCCGAACGCCATCCAGGCACCACCGATGAGAATCCAGAGCAAGTTGAGCAGGATGGAAACCGGAGCCATGGGACTTTCCGCCGTCAATGATCCTGCTTGTATAAGCTCGAAAGCTGTCGCTGCGAAGACATCTCCGAGATCCGCTCCCGTTTGACCACGCGCAACTTTCGCCAGCCACTCGTGGTGGCGAGGCTCGTCGGAAATGAAGCGAAGCACATCTCGATTGATCTAAATCAACATCGCAGGACGCGGCATCTCGTTTCAATTGGCGCGTGCGGAGATTTCGCCGTGCGCGACCTCAAATATCTCCCGATCGCGACTTTTCTACTTGTCGGAGGGGCGCTGTCGGACAGCGTACCCTTCCGCTCAATCGCAAAAGCTGCCGACGAAACGCCCAAGGACATGCTGGCAGCTCAAATCCGCAGCCAAGGTATCGTTTGCGACAAGCCGCAGCGTGCGAACAGGATACCGCGCGATCAAAGCCGGATCACGAGGTCTGGGTTCTGACGTGCGACAACGCAACCTACAGGATCAGCCGATATCCCGACATGGCTGCAAAGGTGGAGCAATTGCGATAGCCACATCGTCGATCAAGGGCTCGATAAGCCATGCCGGGTTCAGGTCCATCCCACAACCGGAGAAAGCAATGCCCAATTCGATCAACGAAAACAGCGCGAACTCGGACAAGAGCAAGCTCAATCGCCGCGATATATTGATGGCCAGCACCGCCGTTGCAGCAACGTCGGCGCTCGGTGCGATCGCGAGCGTGCAAACGGCGATAGCGCAACAGGCGGCCGGCCAGAAGCCGAACATTGTCGTCATCATGGGCGATGACATCGGCATCTGGAACATCGGTGCCTATCACCGCGGCATGATGGCCGGACGGACACCGAACCTCGACAAGATCGCGGCCGAAGGCATGCTGTTCACCGACTATTACGCCGAAGCAAGCTGCACGGCCGGCCGCGCCAACTTCATCACGGGTGAGTTGCCGATTCGCACCGGCATGACAACCGTCGGACAAGCCGGCGCGCCCACCGGCTTGCCGGCGGAAGCCGTGACGCTTGCGACTGTCCTCAAGGACATGGGCTACGCGACCGGACAGTTCGGCAAAAATCACCTCGGCGACAAGAACGAGTTCCTGCCGACGGTGCACGGCTTCGACGAATTCTTCGGCTATCTGTATCATCTGGATGCGATGGAAGACCCGGCACATCCCGCCTACCCGCAGGAACTGCTGAACACCGTCGGCCCGCGCAACATGATCCACTCCTACGCGACGGACCGCGACGATACGACGGTCGATCCGCGCTGGGGCAAAGTCGGCAAGCAGAGGATCGAAGATGCCGGCACGCTCTACCCCAAGCGGATGGAGACCGTGGACGACGAGATTCGGGACTTTGCCCTCAAGTTCATCGAGAAAGCAAAGACCGACGGCAAGCCGTTCTTCCTGTGGCTCAACCCGACACGCATGCATATCGTGACCCACCTCTCGCCCAAATACGAGGCAACGCGCAATTCGAGGAACGGCTGGACCATTCATGAAGCCGGCATGGCGCAGCTCGATGATGACGTTGGTCTGGTGATGCAGAAGCTCAAGGATATGGGCGTCGACAACAACACCATCGTCGTGTTCACGACCGACAACGGGACTGAGGTCTTTACCTGGCCCGACGGCGGGCAGACGCCATTCGCGCAGAGCAAAGGCACCGTTCTGGAAGGCGGCTTTCGTGCGCCCGCGATGGTCCGCTGGCCGGGCAAGGTCCCGGCGGGCAAGGTCGAGAACGGCATCATCTCAGGCCTCGACTGGTTCCCGACCCTGGTGGCGGCCGCCGGAAATCCGGACATTGCCGAACAGCTGCGGAAGGGCAAGCAGATCGGCGACCGCACATACAAGAACTATCTCGACGGCTACAACCAGATGGACATGATCACCGGCAAGGGGCCGTCAAACCGGCATGAAGTCTGGTATTTTGGAGAGAGCGAACTCGGCGCGGTCCGCATCGACGACTTCAAATATCGTTTCATCGACCAACCCGGCGGGTGGCTCGGCGAAAAGACCAAAGTTGACGTGCCGTATCTGACCAACCTGCGCCTCGATCCATTCGAGCGCACGGGGTGGCCCGACAGCGGGACCAAGTTCGGGGCACAACAATATTTCGACTGGTTCAAATACGAATTCTGGCGGTTCGTATTCGTTCAGCAGCAGGTCGAGAAGCTCGCTCAAACCGCAATCGAGTTTCCGCCAATGCAGCGGGGCGCCAGCTTCAATCTCGATGCGGTGAAAGCCAAGATAGAGGCAGCCAGGACGGCAATGGCCAAATAGCTCATTCAACTGGATGAGTGAATACGCCTTTGGCCGGCGGGCCCGCGCTATGTGCCGAATGTGCCATAGCCGGGCGCCGGCCCAGCCGCCTAATTTTACGTTCCGAGCTTCTTAGTCGATTGTCTTCCTGAATGGCCATGGAGGCCAGACATGATCGTGTCGCGGCGCACTTGCCTCGATTTCCTGGCGGCTTTCGTTGCAACCACGGCACTCGCGGACACTCCGGCCAAGGCGCAGGGCCACAAGACCAACATCGTCGTCATGCTCACGGATAATCTGGGCTATGGCGAGTTGGGCGTTTACGGCGGCGGCATCCTTCGGGGCGCGGCCACCCCGAGGATTGACCGGCTTGCAGCCGAAGGAATGCGCTTGCTCAACTTCAACGTCGAGGCGCAGTGCACGCCGTCGCGATCCGCGTTGATGACCGGGCGCTTCTCGATCCGCTCCGGAACCTATGAAGTCCCCATCGGCGGCGTTCCCGACGGGCTGACACAGTGGGAAATCACCATTGCTCAGCTACTGTCGCAGCAAGGCTATGCCACAGGCATGTGGGGCAAATGGCATCTCGGAAGCGCCGAGGCCCGGCTGCCCACAAACAGGGGTTTCGATGAATGGTATGGCATTCCGCGTAGCTACGACGAGGCGGAGTGGCCTTCTCTCAATCAGACAAACAGCATGTGGCCATCGGTCGGCAACAAGCAGGGTTGGAAGGCGAAGGAAGTCGCGCCCCAAATGATCTACGATGCCCGCAAAGGTGAGAAGCCGCGAGAAGTCGCGATACTCGACGTTGATCGCCGCCGAACAATGGAAGCCGAAATTACCAGCAGGGCGGTGGATTTCATCAAGCGCAACGCGGGCGCTGGTAAACCATTCTTCGCCTATGTGTCATTCTCATTGATGCACATGCCGACATTGCCAAATCCGGATTTCGCCGGGAGAACCGGTAACGGGGATTGGGCCGATTGCTTGGCGGAAATGGACTACCGCACTGGACAAATTCTCGACGCCATCAAACAAGCGGGCGTCGAAGATGACACGCTGGTCATTTTCACCAGCGACAATGGCCCAGAAGCAACCCGCCCGTGGGAAGGAGACAGCGGACCTTGGCGGGGCACGTACTTCACGGCAATGGAGGCCTCGCTGCGAACACCGTTCATCATCCGCTGGCCTGGTAAAGTGCCCGCTGGCCAAGTCAACAACGAGATAGTTCACATCGTCGATCTATTCGCGACGCTCGCGCATGTCGGCGGCGCGGACGTTCCAACGGATCGCCCGATTGATGGGGTTGACCAGTTGGACTTCTTCCTCGGCCAGAAGGAAGCCTCTAACCGCGAAGGTTTTCCCGTCTACGTGGCCGACCGGCTGACCGCCGTCAAATGGCGGAACTGGAAGATGCATCTCATCAAGCAAGACAGCATGTACGACGTCCCGGAGAAGCTTCCATTGCCGAGGATCATCAACCTGCTTACAGATCGCAAGGAAGAGCGCGACGCGGGTCCCTACAACACTTGGGTGGCAGATCCGATGTTGAAGATTATTGCCGAATTTGAGGCCAGCCTGAAGAAATATCCGCCGATCAAACTCGGCACGCCAGACCCGTATACAACGCCTCAGTAGCTACTGCCTCAACACCGCATCGGAGTCGCCTACCGGCCGCTCGCAACATTCTCGGTAACGCGACATTGCTCCGAAAATCGGACAAATGAACTGAAAGTGCGGCGCATGAAGTCTAGGCGCGGCCGTTGACCCGTCAAGTGCGGAGATCGAGGCAAAACATCGTGCCGCTCGTTTGCGCGGAGCCGGCCTTCGCTGTCTCTAGAGCTCGTTCACGCGGGGCCTCGCGCAATACTGCGACGATGAAGACTGCTGCAAGCAAGGGAAACACGAATGGCCGGCTCGTGACGCGCGTTGGAACTAGGCAGCCGCCGATGACGATTGGAACCGGCCAAATTTTCGGGATATCGAGTGGAGGTAGGGTGGGGGCGCGCCAGCCGTCGGTTCGTCCTGTCAGATCTTCCGCCCCGCCTGCTCCCAATAGGGATCGCGCAGGCGGCGCTTGAAGATCTTGCCAGAGTCTTCGCGCGGCAATTGAGTACGAATTTCGATGTACTTGGGCACCTTGTAGTCCGCCAGTTGGGCCTTCAGGCGCGCGCGGATGTCCTCGGCCTCCAGTGTCACGCCGGCTTGCGGCTCGACCACCGCCATCAGTGCCTCGCCGAACTCGGCATCGGGGATGCCGAACACGGCGCAGTCATGTACGCCCTGAACAGCGTGCAGCACGGCCTCGATTTCGGCCGGATAGATGTTGACACCGCCCGAGATCACCATGTCGCGCTTGCGGTCGCAGATGAAGACGTAGCCGTCCTCGTCGATATAGCCGACGTCGCCCGAGGTGATGAAGCCGTCGCGGTCGATCTCGCTGCGTTTCTCGGGCTTGTTGTGATAGGTGAAATCAGCCGTCTCGCGCATGCGCGAATAGATTTCGCCGATCTCGCCGACGCCGAGCACGCGGCCATCTTCGCCAATGAAACGCAGCTCTGCGCCGGGCGAGATTTTGCCCACCGTGCCCGGCTTCTTCAGCGCGTCCTCCGACGTGGCGAAGGTCACGGCGCCGGATTCGGTCGAGCCGTAGAACTCATAGATCACCGGCCCCCACCATTCGATCATGGCGCGCTTGACGTCGGGCGGACAGGGCGCGGCGGCGTGGATCACGTGGCGCAGCGAGGACACGTCGTATTTTTGGCGCAGCTCTTCCGGCAGTTTCATCAGGCGGATGAACATGGTTGGCACCATGAAGATGGTGTCGATGCGATAGTGCTCGATCAGCGCCAGAAATTCTTCCGGCTCGAACCGCGGCATCAGCACCAGCGCGCCGCCGAGCCGCCCTGCGCGGATGCCGAACGAGTTCGGCGCGGAATGATAGAGCGGCCCCGGCAACAGCGCGCGCGAGCCGGGCTTGAGGCCATAGATCATCGCGCGCATCCGATCGCCGGCAGCCAGTTGCTCCCCCGTCGGCGCGTTGCGCCGCACACCCTTGGGATGACCCGTGGTGCCCGAGGTGTAGATCATGTTCATGGGCTGTGGCACGACTTGGCCGTCATAGGGCTGGAATTGCGCGAGCCAAGAATCGAAATCGATCGCAAAATCCGGCGTCGCCAGATGATCAGGATCGATCTTGTAGGTCTTCAGGATTTCGGACGGCGTCGGCACGCTCAGCACGGTGACGCCTTCAGGGATCGCCTCGCGCAAGGCGTGCAGCATGTCGGCATGCGCGATCAAAACCCGCGTGCCGGAGTCTTGCAGGATGTAGTTGATCTCATCCGGCTTGAAGTGCCAGTTGAGCGGCACGCCGTAGGCACCTAGTCGCATCGCGGCGTAGGCGGCTTCCAGGAAGGCAATGTCGTTGCGCATGAGCACGCAGACGCAATCGCCTTGCTTGACGCCGAGCTTGGCGAGGCCGCTTGCGATGCGTCCGGCGCGGTCGGTGACTTCGGCGTGGCTCCGGCGGCGCTCGCCGGAGACGAGGCCGAGGAAGAGTTTGGACGTTTCGCTCATTGTTGTTTTTCTTCGTTGTTCAGCGACAGTGTCGGTTATTTCGTCATCACCGGGCTTGTCCCGGTGATCCACGCTCTTGCTTCGTCGCCTTGGACCAAGAACGTGGATGGCCGGGACAAGCCCGGCCATGACGGAGAGTGCATCAATCCGCAAACTTTGGCGCGCGCTTCTCCATATTCGCACGAACGGCTTCGGTCTGGTTCGCGCTGCCGATCAGCTTCTGCTGCTCGACGGATTCGGCGAGCAGCGCGGCAGCCGGATCGACCGAGAGATTGTTCAGCATGCGCTTTGCCGCACGGATCGCATCCGGACTCTTGCCTGCGATCTCGTGCGCCACCTCGAGCGCCGCGGCGCGCGGATCATCGCAGATGCGCGTGGCGATGCCGTATGACATCGCCTCCTGCGCCGAGAAGATGCGCCCCGTGTAGGTCAACTCACGCAGGATATCGTCGCGCACAAGCGAAGCCAGGATCGGCGTCCCCGCCATGTCGGGCACGAGGCCCCATTTGATCTCCATGATCGACATCCGCGCATCGGGCGCGACGAAGCGCATGTCCGCGCCCAGCGCGAGCTGAAAGCCGCCGCCGAAGGCGACGCCGTGGACTGCGGCGATTACGGGCACGGGAAGCTGACGCCAGCCCCACACTGCCTGCTGTGCGAAATTCGCCTTGCCGTGCGTGCGCACGGTGAGATCGCGATTTTCGCCACCCGGAATTCCGTTGCCGCCCTTCTCCTTCATGGCGGCAAAACGCCCCATGTCGAGGCCGGCGCAGAACGCCCGCCCCTCGCCGGACAGCACCACCGCGCGCACGCCTTTTTCTTTGGAAAGCCGGTCAGTTGCGTCCACCAATGCCTGAAACATCGCCTGATCCAGCGCATTCATCTTGTCCGCCCGCACCAGGCGGACGTCGGCGACGCCTTCCGAAATCGAGATCGAGACGCGCTCTTCCATCGACGAATTCTCCCCTGATCTTGAACGGCAGCCGCTTTACAGAACGGCGGTGGCCAGATTTAGTCAATCGACCAATTAACTCATAATCCATCGAGGGGAAACGCCATGTTCAAGGAAAATCTTCTGGCCGGTCGGCGCATCCTTGTGACCGGCGGCGGCACTGGTCTTGGCAAGTCGATGGCGGCGCGCTTTCTCCAGCTCGGCGCCGAGGTGCACATCTGCGGCCGGCGCAAGATCGTGTGCGACGAGACCGCGACCGAGCTGATGGATCTCTACGGCGGCCGCGTCACCAGCCATGGCGTCGACATCCGCAACGCGCTCGCGGTCGACGAGATGATCGAGAACATCTTTCGCGATGGCGCGCTGACCGACCTCATAAACAATGCCGCCGGCAATTTCATCTCACGCACGGAAGAGCTTTCGCCGCGCGGCTTCGACGCAGTCGCCAACATCGTCATGCACGGCACGTTCTACGTGACGCATGCCGTCGGCAAGCGCTGGATCGCCGCGAAGCAGCCGGGCAATGTCGTCTCGATCACGGTGACCTGGGTGCGCAACGGCTCGCCCTACGTGGTGCCGTCGGCGATGAGCAAGTCCGCAATCCATGCCATGACGATGTCGCTTGCGACCGAATGGGGCCGCCACGGCATTCGCCTCAACACCATCGCGCCGGGCGAAATCCCGACCGAGGGCATGAGCAAGCGCATCAAACCGGGCGACGAGGCTGGCGCGCGCACCAGGGCGATGAACCCGATGGGCCGCGTCGGCACCATGGAGGAACTCCAGAACCTCGCGGTGTTCCTGATCTCGGGCGGCTGCGACTGGATCAACGGCGAGACCATCGCCATGGACGGCGCGCAGGCGCTCGCCATGGGCGGCAATTTCTACCAGCTCCGTGACTGGAGCGACGACGACTGGACCAAGGCGCGCGAGTCCATCATGGCGCAGAACGAGAAGGATCGCGCTGCGAGAGGCTAGGTCTGGTGCCCCGGACGCAACGCAGCGCGCCGCGCTTGCGGCGTGGTGCGTTGCAGAGCCGGGGCCCAGCCTGCTCGCACGTGCGCGAAAGTGTGGGTCCCGGCTCTGCGCAGCAGCGCAAGAGCGCTGCAGCGCGTCCGGGACACGAAACCACGCCGCGCCCCTCCCCGTATTGTCTTTGCGCGCGGATGACGCCACACTCCGCGGCATAAGACAAGACGCCACGGGAGAGACATGTCCACTTCACAGCCATCGGCGAACCTTGCCGAGATGGTGCGCGAGCGCGCGAAGAGCCGCGGCAACGCCACCGCTTATGAGTTCGAGGGACGCCTCACCAGTTTTGCCGAATTCGACGTCAAGACGAACAAGGTCGCCAATGCGCTTCTTGCGATGGGCGTCAAGCACGGCGACCGCATCGCCTATCTCGGCAAGAACAGCGACATCTATTTCGAGCTGCTGATGGGCGCGATGAAGGCCGGTGTCGTGATGGCGCCGGTGAACTGGCGGCTCGCGGGGCCGGAAGTTGCGTTCATCGTGGAGGACTGCAAGGCGCCGGTGCTGTTCGTCGGGCCCGAGTTCATCACGCTGGTGCGCCAGATCGGGGACAAGCTGCCGAACGTCCGCAGCGTGATCACCACGGAAGGCGGGGCGCTGGAATGGCCGGATTTCACCGCCTGGCGGGATGCGCAAGAAGGCAACGATCCGAACGTGCCGATCAACGCGAAGGACATTGCAATCCAGCTCTATACGTCCGGCACCACGGGCAAGCCGAAGGGCGCGATGCTGTCGCATGCAAACTTCCTCAACCTCGTGCAGTCCGGCACCGAAGCCGAGAAGCCAGAGTGGAACCGGTGGACCACCGATGACGTGTCGCTGGTAGCGATGCCGATCTTCCATATCGGCGGCTCGGGCTGGGGCGTGGTGGGGCTCTATCACGGCGCGCGCGGCGTAATCGCGCGCGAGTTCGATCCGACAAAGGTGCTCGACTTCTTCGAGCAGTCTGGCATCACAAAACTCTTCATGGTGCCGGCGGCGATGCAATTCGTGGTGCGCCAGCCGCGCGCGAAGACTGTGGATTTCTCGCGGCTGAAATACATGCTCTATGGCGCCTCACCCATACCGGCGGCGTTGCTGAGGGAGTGCATCGAGGTCTTCAAATGCGGCTTCGTGCAGATGTACGGCATGACCGAGACGACGGGCACGATCGTCGCGCTGCCGCCGGAGGATCACATCGAGGGGCTGGAGCGGATGCGTTCGGCCGGCAAGGCGCTGCCGGGCGTCGAGATCGCGATCCTTGACGCCGACGGCAAACCGCTGCCGCCGCGCCAGGTCGGCGAGATCGCGACGCGCTCGGGCTCCAACATGGCGGGGTACTGGAACCTGCCGGAGGCAACCGCCGCGACGCTGCGCGCCGACGGCTGGCTGCGCACCGGTGATGCCGGCTACCTGGACGAGGATGGCTATCTCTACATCCACGACCGCATCAAGGACATGATCATCTCCGGCGGCGAGAACATCTATCCGGCCGAGGTCGAGAGCGCGCTGTGCGATCACCCCGATGTGGCGGAGGCCGCCGTGATTGGCGTCCCCGACGACAAATGGGGCGAGGCGGTGAAGGCCATCGTGGTGATGAAGCCGGGCAAAGAGGCTGAAGCCACCGACATCATCAATTTTATCCGCGAAAGGATTGCCGGCTTCAAGACGCCGAAAAGCGTCGAGTTCGTCCCCGCGCTGCCGCGCAATCCGTCAGGCAAGATCTTGCGGCGACAATTGCGGGAGCCGTATTGGGCGGGGAAGGAACGACGGGTGAATTGAACGCGCTGTCCCGTAGGGTGGGCAAAGGTGCAGCCGTGCCCACCATTTTTCCACGTTGGCAACAGAAGTGGTGGGCACGCTTCGCTTTGCCCACCCTACGACAGCGGCGGGCCTCAATGCTTCCCCGGCCCCATATAGCCGAACAGGAACCCCGCCACCTTCCGCATCTGAATCTCCTCGCTACCCTCGGTGATCCGGTAGCGCCTGTGATGCCGGTAGATATGCTCAAACGGCTTGTGGCGTGAATAGCCCATGCCGCCATGGACCTGCATGGCACGGTCGGCGGCTTCGCAGCACAGACGGTTTGCCCAGTAGTTGCACATCGAGACGCGGTCGGAGAGCGTTCGCTCGATCTGCTCCTCGGTGAGCTTGTCCATCTCCCAGGCGGTCTTGCGGATCAACAGGCGCAACATCTCGGCCTGGGTGGCAAGCTCGACCAGCGGGAACTGAATCGCCTGGTTCTCCGCGAGCGCCTTGCCGAACGGCTTTCGTTCGCGCGCATATTTCACGCTCTCATTGATGCAGTAGACGGCAGCTCCAAGCGAGCTTGCGGCCTGCCGGATTCGGTTCTGGTGCACGAAGCACTGCGCAAGCGACAGGCCGCGGCCGACCTCGCCGAAAAGCGCATCCTCGGGCACGAACACCTCCGTAAAACTGACACGGGGATGGTCCGTCGGCATGTTGAAGGTCCACATATACTCTTCGACCTTCACGCCATGGCTGTTCGCCGGCACCAGGAAGCAGGTGATGCCGCGCGCATCGCCGTCATCGCCGCTGGTGCGTGCGAACAGCGCGCAATGGGTGGCGACGTGCATACCCGTCGTCCACATCTTCTCGCCGTTGATGATCCAGCCCTTGACGTTGTCGCGGGTCGCCGGCACCGCGCGCGTCGCCATGTGGGTGGCGTCCGAGCCGTGATGCGGCTCGGTCAGGCCGAAGGTGATGCGGTATTTTCCCTTGATCGAGCCGTCGATCATCGCCTTCTGGTCGTCGCGACCGTAGCGGTCGAGCATGGTAACGACGGGGAAATTGCCGACGATGGAATGCTCGTTCTGGAGATCGTTGTGCAGGCCAAGACCCTTTGCAGCAAAGTGCTCGCGAATGACCGCCATCCAGAGATTTGAACCGTCCTTGCCGCCATATTGCCTGGACACCGCGAAGCGCAGATGACCTGCGGCGTCCGCGACGTCCTTCGCCTTGCGCAGCAGCGCCTCCCATTCATGCCGCGGCAATCCGCCATTCTCGAAATCGGTGCGCGCCCATTCGCGGCGATGGTCGAAGAAGCGGATGTTGTCGTCGGCCTCCTCCAGCGGTTTGATCTCGCGGGCGATGAAGGCATCCAGCTCTCCGAGATAGGCGACGAGATCAGCAGGCAATGAGAAATCCACGGTTCGCTCCCGGATTGATTTTGTCGTTTTGCGTTAAGGCGCTACGCGCATTCTGCTCGCATGATTAAGGTGAGAAGGGTGCGCGCAAGTCAAGCAAGCCGAGGCTTGTGAGCGGCGCAAGGCGCGTTGCGCAATTCGATGGTGCTCGGGCACTGACGCGCGCTAATATGACGCCAATATTCCTTCACGAGAAAATGCGGGAGCGCGCGATGGAGCTGAAGTTCTCAAAGGTGGAACGCAAGGGACCGGTCACGATCGTGACGCTGTCGCGGCCCGAGGTCTACAACGCGCTTCATATCGATGCGCATTTCGAGCTCAACAAGGTGTTTGACGATTTCTCGGCAGACCCTGCGCAGTGGGTCGCGATCGTCACGGGGGCCGGCGACAAGGCGTTCTGCGCCGGCAACGACCTGAAATGGCAGGCAGCGGGAGGAAAACGCGGCTGGGACAAGGGCGGCTTTGCCGGGCTGACCTCGCGCTTCGATTGCGACAAGCCGATCATCGCCGCAGTCAACGGCGTCGCGATGGGCGGCGGTTTCGAAATCGCGCTCGCCTGCGACCTGATCATCGCCTCGGAGAACGCAACCTTCGCCCTGCCCGAGCCGCGCGTCGGTCTCGCCGCGCTCGCCGGCGGCCTGCACCGCCTGCCGCGGCAGATCGGGCTGAAGCGCGCCATGGGCATGATCCTCACCGCGCGCCACGTCAGCGCCAAGGAAGGTCTCGAGCTCGGCTTCGTCAACGAGGTGGTTCCGCAGGGCGAAGCGCTCAACGCCGCGCTGCGCTGGGCGGAAACGATCACCAGGAACTCGCCGATGTCGATCCGCGCGTCGAAGCAGACCATCCAGAAAGGACTCGCCGTGTCGCTGCAGCAGGCGATCGAGGAGCAGCGGGAGTATCCAGCGGTGAAGGCGATGGTGGCCTCGCAGGATTACATCGAGGGGCCGAAGGCGTTTGCCGAGAAGCGGCCGCCGAAGTGGTTGGGCCGGTAGGACCCTGCGCCTGTCATGGCGAGTGCCCGAACATCACCGCTGTCATGCCCCGCCACCGGGTCTCGCCCTGGGCGAGCCCGATGACAGGCTCCGGCGGGGCATCCAGCATTCCAGAGGCAGCGAGATCCATAACAACTGCCGCGGCGTACTGGATCGCCCGGTCAAGTGTTCAGCCCGGGGACATGACCGACGGGTGTTCGGGGACATAGCCGACACATCATAGTGCATGGATTTGGCAATG
>NZ_JBBIAR010000032.1:0-106796 GCF_054185165.1 Bradyrhizobium sp. UFLA05-109
TCCCAGACATTGTCGGGAGGAGCATCACATCTTTCATTTGAGGAGCTATCCATGCGTCGTTTTTCCATGCTGTGTGCCGCTGTCGGCGTTGCTGCTGCAGCCTTCGTTGCCACCAGCCCCGCTGAAGCCGCCGGCTATCACCTGATCCGCTGGCAGAACACCGGCATCTGCCAGATCTGGGACGAGAGCCTTCCGACCACGCCGTGGCCGTCCGACTATCATCGCGTCAGCGGCTCCGTTCCGACCTTCGTCGACGCGCTCGCACTGAAGGAGCATGCGCTGAAGAAGGGTCACTGCACCCTCTAAGCTTTCGTCGATCGGCGAACCTTTCGAAGGGGCAAGGGCGCGAGCCGCGTCCTTGCCCTCTGCGTTTTGACAAGGGGGGACAAGCTTGATGCGCATTGTAATGGCGAAGGCTGCAGTTCTCGGACTGTCGCTTCTGGGGTTGGCGATGCCGGCGCAAGCGCAGACCTTGCAATCCTTCCGCGTGATCTCGCCGATCTTCAGCCAGCTTGTCAGCTTTGACATGCCGTCGAATTTTGCCGCGGTGTTCGAGAACACCAAGGGCGGTCACTATATCCGCGAGGCCGCGCTCAAGGGCGAGAGCGCGCAAGCCTGGAGCCAGATGATCACGGTCACCGGCGAGAAAGGTGTTTCCGGCAATCCGGGCCTTACCCCGGAAAAATTCGCCGGCAACATTGCTGGCGGCTTCAAATCCGCGTGCCCCGAGAGTTTTGCCGCAAAAGCGCTCGGCACCACAAAATTCGGCGGCTCCGATGCATTCATCGCCGTGATCGGCTGCGGCAGCGTCGACACCGGCCCTGAGCGCCACAGCGAAACCGCGCTGCTGATCACGCTGAAGGGCGAAGCCGACTACTACACCATTCAATGGGCCGAGCGCGGCCCCGCCTCCGGCAAGCCGCCGCTCGACGACGAGAAATGGCCGGCACGCCTGCGCGAGCTGCGTCCGATCGACCTCTGCCCGATCGTCGCGGGCGAGAAGGCGCCTTATCCAAGCTGCGTGAACAGAAGCTGACGCCTCATGCGTCCTTGTGCGCGCCGGGGTGGATCAAGATGTCCCGCGCGGTGGCGAGGTCGAGGAAGGCCTGCTCGCTGCCGCCGCGGTCGGGATGCATGGTCTTGGCGAGACGGCGATAGGCCTGGTGGATGTCGTCGCAGGTGAGCTGAACCGCGAGCGGCAGGCCGAGCGTGCGGCGCGCGCGTTCTTCGTTGGTGAGCTTCTTCGGCAACGTGTTGCGGCGGCCGAAGCGCGGCGCGGTCAGGCCGTGGATCACCTCGAGCACGACACCGAGGCGACGCTGCGCCGCGACCGTAATGTCGTGGGCTTGCCCGTCATGGGCTGCCTGACGCAGGATCGGAATCGCCTGCTCGGCCGCCTGGCGCAGCGTCGTGTCGGTGCTTGCACGCGCGATTTCGGCGGCAAGCCGGCCCGCCTCGTCCCAGTCGACGGTGTGGGCGGTCCGCAAACGTTCGAGGGCCAACTTCCAGGATTCAATCCGGTCCATCATGTGCGCAACACTTAGCAACGAAAGCGAGTATGCCAAGCGCGGCGTTTCCGACGTCTTAATTTCGGGTTAGCCTTTCGCGAAACTTCGACACGAATCCGGCGGGAATTTCCGCGCATCTTGCCGGCGCCGGCCTCCTCAATGAGGCCTGATCGGCGCATCGCGGCCGTCCAAATCGCGCGGCATCCAAAACGGGATGACAGCAACGCGCAGAGCTAGCTTGGCGTTTCGATTGGTTCGGTTTTGAATTAGCTTGTCGGCAACACAAGAAAAGCAGTCGAGGAAGCGCCATGTCCCTGCTCGCCAACCACGTCGCAGTCATCACCGGCGCAGGATCCGGCATCGGCCGCGCGATCGCGACAGGCTACGCGCGCGAAGGGGCGCGCGTCGTGCTGTTCGACATCAACGCGGGCGCGGCGGCAGACACCGCGGACGCGATCCGCAGCGCCGGAGGAACCGCCGACAGTTTTGCCCTCGACATCACCAGCCGCGACGCCTGCTTTGCACTGGCAAAGGAAGTCGCCGAACAGATCGGGCAGGTCTCGATCCTCGTCAACAATGCCGGCATCACCCGCCGCAACGCTTTCACCGCGGACACCGAAGCGGTCGCGAAGGACTGGCAGGACATCATCTCGCTCAATCTCAACGGCGTCTTCAACATGACGCAGGCTTATCTCGCGCCGCTGCGGGCCACAAAAGGCCGCATCGTCAATATCGGCTCGATCCAGTCCTTCGTGCATCTGCGCACGCCGAGCTCGGCCGCCTACACCACTTCCAAGCACGGCGTGCTCGGCTTCACCAAGGCGCTCGCCGCCGAGCTCGGCAAGGAAGGTGTGTGCGTCAACGCCATCGGACCGGGCTTCATCGAACACCGCTGAATGCCCAGGTACGCGCCACCAATACGGCGCTGGTGCAGGCCTTCCTCGATCACACCCCGCTCGGGCGCACCGGCAAGCCCGAGGACATCGTCGGCCCTGCGATCTTCCTGGCGTCTGATCTGTCGGCCTACGTCACCGGCTCGATCGTGATCGTCGACGGCGGCTACAGGACGGTGTGAGCGGGCTACGCAGCTTGTGCCAATGGCGGCCACTTTGCGGTTATCCCAAGGTCATCTGGTGCATTCCGTCGTTGTTAACCATCCGTTAACCAAACCCGACCACCGTAGAACTACGGCTTGGGGGTCGTTTGTTCTCGATCCGCTTTCAACGATGGAAGCGGGCGTTGGTCGGGAGGTGTGTTGATGACCATTGTTCACTCTGCTGCGTCCGCGTCGGCTATGCAGCTTCTTTCCCCCAATGAAATCGTTCCGCTCCTGATCGGGTCGACTGTCGGCGAGATCGAGCGCGAGCTCGTGCTCCAGACGCTCGCCCGCTGCGACGGCAACCGCACACGCGCCGCGCGCGTGCTCGGCCTCTCCGTGCGCACGCTGCGCAACAAGATCCGGATCTACGCAGCCGAAGGCATCGACGTGCCCGCCTATCACGATTAGAGCACGATCCGGACCCGAAGGGCCGCGTCAGTGCAAAGCGTGAAGCAGTTTTCCGTCGCGACATACGCGGAACGCGTTTGCGCGCGGACCATACTCGAGACCCTGACCTCAAGTGCGATGGGCATCATCGCGCTTTAGGACGCGGCGCGGCGGCGCCACCATCTCCTGAGCGTCACGCCAAGCGCGATCGCGAGCGACAGCGCCGCGACGAAAGCCGCGGTCAGTTCGATCGCGCGCAGCAGGAAGGCGGTCATGACCGCCCAGGAGGGTTGCGGCTCTTCGGCAAAGGCGATCGGGACGATGCCCGGCACGAGGACCTGCTCGAGCCCGGCGGCAATCGCGAACACCAGCATGAACAGCAAGAGCATCTTCCATGCCGCGGTCATCAACGGCTCCGCTTGGGGGGTAATCTCGCGCAGCCGATCCAATGCCATGGCTTGCCGCGCCGCCGGTTGATGTTGATCAAGCGCGGCAAAACGGCCCCGCGCAATTGCTGCCGTCGTGAAACGCCGCTAATTAACGGGCTTCTCGATCAGGAGTAGTGGCGTGGCAGACGATCAGGGGCGGCAAGGGCGACAGGGACCTCAGGGTCCGCGTGGGCGGCAGGGCGAGCCGGGGCGAACGGGCCCGCAGGGACATCCCGGGCGGCGCGGCCCGGACGGTGAGCGCGGCAAGCCGGGGCCGCAGGGCAAGCCCGGGGCGGCCGGTAAGGCCGGACCGCAGGGTAAACCGGGAGCGCAAGGCAAGCCGGGCGAGGCTGGTTCGCGGGGACCTGTCGGCGCGCAAGGGGCAGCCGGACCGCAGGGACAGGCCGGTCCGCAAGGCCCGCGCGGCGAACCCGGCCCGGCCGGTCAGTTGCCCTCGATCGAGCAGGTGCTGCCATGGCTGGGGCAGCTCTTTGATGCCTGGGACGAGCGGCGGCGCCAGCGCGAGCGCGAAGCCGCCGAGCGCGAGGCGCTGGAAGCCGCCGTCCAGGACGACATCGATGCCGATATCTACGTTGGCGACGCGAGCGAGGAGACGGACGAGGACGACCACAGAAAAAAGAAGAAAAAGAAGAAGCACGGCAACAAGGACAAATAAGCGCAGCCGCGCCTAGTGTGCGGACCCGTTATCCTTGTGCGGCAGCATGCCCATGCGCTCGAACTGCCAGCGCATGGCGCGGTACCAGACATAGCCGACCGCCGCGCCGCAGACCGCCAGGATGACGAAGTTGGCACTGCTGTAGGAACCGCTCCACCACATCATCCAGGCGGTCCACAGCGCCGTGAAGATGACGGCACCGGCTTTCAGAGAGATCAGAGGGCGGCTCATGGTGATGCTCCGGGTTTGCTCAAAAACCCCGGCGAACATCTTCGCGCGCCGCGAGGTGCTCGACCGTGAGACAGGTCACGTAAGCCGCTAGCCGAAGCGCAGCCGCGAGCGCTCCTTCGCCTTCTCGGCCTCCGTCGCGCGGTCTCGCGCCGGCGCGTGGGTGTGCAGCGAGGTCAGGAGTCGTCGCGCGGCCTCCGACACCTCCGCCACCGCAAGATCAAATGCCGCCTCATTGGCCTGCGACGGCTTGTTGAAGCCGGACAGTTTTCGCACGAATTGCAGCGCGCTGGCGTGGATCTCGTCCTCCGTCGCCGGCGGCTCGAAATTGAACAGCGTCTTGATGTTGCGGCACATAAGTTCCTCCTGAAAGGCGCTCCTGTTCGAGGACGATCGGCGTCAGCCCAATGCTACATGCCGGGTCCGCCGATGTCATCGGCACCACGATGGGTCAGAACGGAACGGGGACGCCAAGCCGCTCGAAGAAGGCGCGCCCCTTCGGCGTGAGACGAAGCGCACGTGGAATGCGATGCGGCACGAGCGCGTGCGTCTCGACCAGCCGCTTCAGCAGCGCATTAGCAAATGGGCCCGCCAGATGCGGAACACGTTCGGTCCAATCGTTGCAGAGGCGCATGTGAGGATCACGGCCCGGCTTGAAGTCGATTGCCTCGGCGCGACACCAGGCCAGGCCCTGCTCGGTAAGAGAGCCGTCCTGGCCGCGCAACGCGATCAGTTCGCGACGCACCAAACCGTCCAGCAGCGCCACGCCAAGCTGGCCGGCGAGATGGCAATAGCAGGTGCGCGACTGCCGGAGCGGTGTCGGCATGCGTCGCGTTCGTTCGGCATGATCGGTCCTGGTGGCGAGATTGACGAGATTCTCGATCAGGCCAGCGACCTCATCGTCGGCGATCCGATAATACCGGAACCGGCCCTGCTGCCACACCGAGAGCAGGCGCGCGTCCGTCAGCTTCTGCAAATGCGCGCTGGCGCTCTGCGGCGACACGCCGGCAAGCGATGCCAGTTCGCCCGCAGGCAAGGCCTTGCCGCCGAACAGGGCACTCACCATGGCCTCACGCGCCGGATCGCTCAAAGCCTCCGTGAGCCGCGAAAATCCCGATTGCACCGACACTCGTGCGATCACCATCAAAAACTCCCATCCCTGATCTGGGCGCGCCCCCGCCTCATCGCAACCATCCAGAGTGCGGTCATTTCAGGATTCCGTGAAACTTTGGCGGCGCAGCCCTGCGATCCTCGGGGAATATCCCCCGAATCCCGAGGATTACACCATGATCAACGAAGCACACCAAAGCGACGCCGAACGTATTTGCAAGCTGTGGGACGAAGCCCTCGGCAACAAGGATCTCAAGTCAGCGCTCGCGCTCTATGCGGATGACGCATCCATCGAAAGCCCGCTGGTCCAACACCTCCTGAAGACCCCAAGTGGAATCGTCAAAGGCAAGGACAATTTGCGCAGCTTCATTGCCCGCGTCTTCCAGACCAATCCGCCTCAGCGCAAGCGCTTCAAGCAAGGTTTCTTCACGGACGGCCGTATCGTCACCTGGGAATATCCACGCGTCTCTCCCGACGGCGACCAGATGGAGCTGGTCGAGATCATGGAGATCGATAAGGGCCGGATCCAGCGCCACAGGGTTTATTGGGGCTGGTACGCACTCGGTTTTCTCAAGCACGAATGAGCCGGCAGGCTCTTGGGCCGGCCGCCGAATATTCCACTTGCGCGACGCAACATTGCGAAAATGTTCTGGTGGCCAGCGGTGCATCCGCCCTCGATCCTCAAAGTGACGCTGATAAGATCGCCCGCGAAGCGGCCCGGATGAAGGCGGCCGCAGCGCGGAGAGACACATGAAGATTTCGGGCGCGATGCTTACTGCCGTTTTGCTGTCCATCTCAATCCCGGCGATGGCGGCCGATTACCCGGCTCCGAAACAAGGCGACTGGATCGCGAAGGATTTCAAGTTCCACACCGGTGAGACCATGGCGGAGCTGAAACTGCACTACACCACGATCGGCGAGCCGACCGGTCAGCCGGTGCTGGTGCTGCACGGCACCGGCCAATCGGCCGCCGGCATGCTGACACCGGCTTTCGCGGGCGAGTTGTTCGGCGCCGGACAGCCGCTCGATGCGTCCAAGTATTACATCATCATTCCCGATGCGGTCGGCCACGGTAAATCGTCAAAACCGTCCGACGGAATGAAGACGAGCTTTCCGAAGTACGATTACGACGACATGGTCGAGGCGCAGCACCGCCTCGTGACGGAAGGCCTCGGCATCAAGCACTTGCGCCTCGTGATCGGCAATTCCATGGGCGGCATGCAGACCTGGCTGTGGGGCGAGAAATATCCGCAAAGCATGGATGCGCTGGTGCCGATGGCCTCGCAGCCGACCGAGATGGCATCACGCAACTGGATGATGCGGCGGATCATGCTCGACACCATCCGCAGCGATCCCGACTACAACGGTGGCAATTACACGAGCCAGCCGCGCATGATGAAATATGCCATCGTCGCCTATGGCATCGCCAGCATCGGCGGGACGCTCGCCTATCAGGCGCAGGCGCCGACGGCGGCGAAGGCCGACAAGATGATTGACGAACGGCTCGCCGCACCAATCACCGCGGATGCCAATGACTTCGTCTATCAGTGGGAGTCCTCGCACGACTACGATGCTTCGGAGCGCCTGGAGCGGATCGAGGCACCGCTGCTGCTGATCAACGCCGCTGACGACGAGCGCAATCCGCCGGAGACGGGCGTTACGGAAGCGGCAATGAAGCGGGTCAAGAACGGCCGCCTATTCCTGATCCCTGCGAGCACGGAGACGCGCGGCCACGGCACCACCGGCAACGCAAAGTTCTACGCCGAGCAGCTCCGGCAATTGCTCCAAACCGCCCCGCAGCGGACGATGTGAGAGCAACGCGCGGCCGTTGATTTCGCATCGCATCAACCGCCGCGCATGCGCCGCATATGATTTGAGCATGGGCCCGCCGCTCGGGCGTTATTGCGTCAACGATACGGATCGACGCACGGGCTAGACCAAGACTGGCAATTGCCAGCTCGCACAACAATACCGGCCCGTGACTACGGGTCCCCGCCTTCGCGGGGACGACATCGGTGCATGTTGCGAGTGCGGAGCCTAATGCCCCTCGCCCTCAAGTCCACCAACGTGCTTCTGGGTGTAGAGCTCGAGGCCGATGCGGCCGATCAGGTCGAGCTGGGTCTCCAGGAAGTCGATGTGGTGCTCCTCGTCACTCATCAGCTTCTCGAACAGGTCGCGCGTGACGTAGTCCTTCACGCTGTGGCAGTAGGTGGCCGCTTCCTGGTAGAGCGCGCGCGCGCTGATCTCGGCGGCGAGATCGCAATCGATGATCTCCTTGACGTTCTGGCCGATGCGCAAGGGATCGAGCACCTGCATGTTCGGGAAGCCATCGAAGAACAGGATGCGCTCGGTGAGCTTGTCGGCGTGCTCCATCTCCTCGATGGATTCCTTGCGCCAGACCTTGGCCATGTCGCGCAGGCCCCAATTGTCGAGGAAGCGGTAGTGCAGCCAGTATTGATTGATCGCGGTGAGCTCGTGACGCAGTGCCTTGTTGAGATATTCGATAACTTTCGCGTCGCCCTGCATGATTCACTCCAGCTCTTGCGGCCTCATCGGTAATAAACCGAATTTAGAACGCATCTAAAACAAGTTTGGAACGGGAGCAACCCGTCGCGGGGTCGCACCCGGGGATAAGCTCGGCCGATTGAAGAAAAAAGAAGTCAGCAGGCTGCGAGTGCGAACTCGGCGGGCTCGACGATCTCGTCGTTGGCGGCGACCTGGTGGCTGTGCGGGCAGCCGGCACAGCAGGACTTGGCACATGGGCCGAGAGCTTCATCGATGATGGTCTTGATGGTGCGCGCGCAGCGTCCGCATTCGGCGCTACAACCGAGGCAGCCATAGACCTGCTTGGCATGTCGCACGGCGTCGTCGGAATCGGCGACGGCGGCGCGGATGTCGTCATCGCTCAGCACGTTACAGGAACAGACGATCATGGAAAACGGCAGGCCCTTCGGTGATGCACCATCATCGATATTTAAGGGCTCGGCCGGATGCAAAAGGAAAAACCGGTATTTGAAGCTATTCCAAACTGAGCCGCGATTCAGCCTAGAACGGATCTAAAGAGGCAATTTGCGCTGGATCAAGGTGCAATCGAACGCAGGCCTAGTCGCCGCCTCCGCCACCACCGCTGTCACCGCCCCCGCCGCAGTCGCTACCGCCGCTGTCACCACTGCCGCTGTCACTGCTGGAACTGCAGGAGCTATCGATCGGATTGCTGGAACTATCGACTGACGACGATGAATTGTCGCTGGAAAACCAGCTTCCCAGCGAAAAGCCGTAAGTGCTGCCAGAGTAGCTGTCGCCGCCATCGGCACCGGCACCCGCGCGCGAGCGCCGCCGGCTGCGGTTCTGCACATGGGTCATCAGGACGAAGCAGACCGAGGTGGCCCCGACAGCGATCAGGGCGCTCATCATCAGACTGTTCATGGCTTGTTGCTCGGATTTCGTGCCCTCGCGGGAGCCGCCTCCCGCACGCGTTCGTCGCCTCCCGCGGGCATTCCGTTCATTGATCATTCAAGCAGGATATGGAACCTTGGGTGCGGAACCACGTCCGCGTCCGTTGTGAAAGGTAAAATCTATGAAGAAATCGCTCCTGGCACTCGCTGCCGCCGCCACACTGGCCGCATCGGCACTTGCGCCGGCGCCGGCCCATGCGCAGCGCGGTGTCGCCGCGGGCGTGGCCGCCGGCATCGTTGGCGGCGCCATCGTCGGGGGCGCACTGGCATCCCCGTATTACTACGGACCCGGTCCCGGTTACTATGATGGTCCCGGCTATCCGCCCCCGCCCCGCTACTACGGCCCGGGCCCCGGCTATGCCGCTGACGACTATTACGGCGGCTGCGTCTGGCAGCGGCAGCGCTTCTGGGATGGCTATGCCTGGCGCGTGCGCCGCGTTCGCGTCTGCGGCTGAGTAGACCGCCTTTTCCACAGATTAGTGCCGGAACGGCCGGTTTTTTGCGGGGCTTTCGTTCAGCCAAAAGCCTGAAAAAGACCGCTTTTTCTCGTCACAGCTCCGCGTGCGTTTACGGTGGATTGACCATTTGCGCGCTTCCTAGCGGGACGGCCAATTCCATCAGAGTGTGCGTGAGCCTTTGAAACCCGGCGCTCGTTTGAGCGCCTTCTCCCAGGAGAGCCCTTAGCATGAAGAAGACTTTAGTTGCCGCCCTCACGGTTGCGACGGTCGCCGGTTCGCTGGTGACCGCCACTCCGCCCGCCAAGGCCCATGACGGCGTCGGCGCCGGCCTCGCTGCCGGGCTGATCGGCGGTGCGATCGTCGGCGGCGCCATCGCGGCAAGCCGCCCCGCCTATGGCGGCCCGGTCTACGTGGCCGAGCCCCCGCCGCCCGCGCCCTGCTACTGGCAGCGCCAGCGTTACTGGGACGGTTATGGCTGGGTCGTTCGCCCGGTCCGCGTCTGCTACTGAGTTGATCGACGGGCGCACCTCGCGCCGCGATCGAAGCCCGGCCGAAATCATCGGCCGGGCTTTTTTCTTTCGTGCTCGCTAGAGCATGATCCGGAAAAGTGTGGAGCGGTTTTCCGAAAAGATCATGCTCACACAACAACCTAAAGCGCGATGACGATTCATCCTAATCTCATCGCGCTTTAAGGCGTTGCCTGGATCGAGCGCAGCACCTCTTCGCTCGGCCAGCAATCGACCTTCAACCCTGCCGACTTCTGATAGGCTCCGAGCGCGGCGCGCGTCAGCATGCCCGCCTTGCCGTCGACCTTGTCCTTGTAGAGCCCGATCCGCGTCAGCCCGCGCTGCATCGCCTCGACGTCCTTTGTTCGCAACTGCTTCGAGGCTGACCAGGGTGTCACAAACGGCAGCGGGCTCGTCATGCGATCGCTGAGATGGCCAACGAACAGCACGTAGAGATCGGAGAAATTGTACTCCTTGATGACGAAGTAGTTTTTCGTGGTCAGGAACGACGGGCCGTAGATGCCTTCGGGCTGGAGCAGCGATGCCGGCTGCGCCAGTTCGGCCGCACTCAGCTTCTGCCCGCGTACCGGCACAAAGCCTTCGCGCAGCCACTGGCCAATCGGTTTCGTCACCTCCGGCACGCCGCTCGTGCAATCGACTTTCGCCGGCGCCTGCACCTCATAGGCCCAGCGTACGCCGCTCTGCCAGCCCTTGTTGACGAGTTGCTGCGCGGCGGAGGCCAGCGCGTCCGGCACCGAATGCCAGATGTCGATGCGGCCGTCGCCGTCGAAATCGACGCCGTGCTTGTAGTATTCGGACGGCAGGAACTGCGTGAGGCCGGTGGCGCCGGCCCATGACGCCCGCATGTCCTTGCGCGTGACCACGCCCTCGCCGAGAATCTTCAGCGCGAGGATGAACTCGTTGCGGTACGTGTCCTTGCGCCGGCCGACATAGGCCTGCGTCGCGAGCACGCGCACGAGATCGTAAGGCAGCGTGTAGCGGCCATAGTCGGTCTCACGTCCCCAGATCGCGAGCATAACGGTGGCAGGAACCCCCGAGCTCTTCTCGATTTGGGTGAGCGCGTCGCGATACTTTTGCAGGAGCCGCTGCCCCTCGCCGGCAAGCCGCGCGATCGAGGCTTCCTTGATGTAGTCGGCCGGCACCTGCACGAACTCGGCCTGCGACGGCGCACCGGTCGCGGGCCGTCCCGGCAGGATCAGATCAGGCAGCTTGTAGTCCGGCTCGAGCCCTGCAGTCTCTCGATCAAACGTCGCGCGCGACACGCCCTCGGCCTGCGCCTCCGGCCAGAGCGAAGCGATGAACTGGGTAAAGGCGGCGTCGGCGGCATGGGCGGACGACCAGCAGCAGGTGATCACCATCACCGCAGCAATGAGCGTCCGCCGCATCATGCTGAATTCACCGCGTCAACTTCTTGTACTTCACGCGATGCGGAATGATGCTGTCCTGGCCGAGGCGGCGCATCTTGTCCTTCTCGTAGTCCTGGAAGTTGCCCTCGAACCATTCGACATGGCTGTCGCCTTCGAAGGCCAGGATGTGGGTCGCGATGCGGTCGAGGAACCAGCGATCGTGGCTGATGATGACTGCGCAGCCGGCAAAATCCTCCAGCGCCTCTTCCAGCGCGCGCAGCGTATCGACGTCGAGGTCGTTGGTCGGCTCGTCGAGCAGCAGGACGTTGGCGCCCGATTTCAGCATCTTGGCGAGATGCACGCGGTTGCGTTCACCGCCTGACAGCGCGCCGACCTTCTTCTGCTGGTCGGCGCCCTTGAAGTTGAACGACGAGCAGTAACCGCGCGAATTCACTTCCTTCTTGCCGAGCAGGATCAGCTCGTTGCCGCCGGAGATTTCCTCCCACACCGTCTTCTTGCCGTCGAGCGCATCGCGCGACTGGTCGACATAGCCGAGATGCACGGTCTCGCCGACCGTGATGGTGCCGCTGTCCGGAGTTTCCTGCTCGGTGATCATCTTGAACAGCGTAGTCTTGCCGGCGCCGTTCGCGCCGATCACGCCGACGATGCCGCCGGGCGGCAGCTTGAAAGTGAGATCGTCGATCAAAAGGCGGTCACCATAGCCTTTGCTGAGGCTTTCGAAGTCGACGACATTGGCGCCGAGCCGCTCGGCGACAGGAATGATGATCTGCGCGGTCTGGGTCTGCTTCTCGCTCGCCTGCTTCAACAGCTCTTCATAGCGCTGATAGCGCGCCTTGGATTTTGCCTGACGCGCCTTCGGCGAGGACGCAACCCATTCCTGCTCGCGGGCCAGCGTCTTCTGATGCGCGGCATCCTCGCGGCCTTCCTGCTCGAGCCGCTTCTGCTTCTGCACCAGCCACGACGAGTAGTTGCCCTCGTAGGGAATGCCGCGACCGCGATCGAGCTCGAGGATCCAGCCCGTGACGTTGTCGAGGAAGTACCGGTCGTGGGTGACGATCAGGATCGCGCCGGGATAATTGCGCAGATGCCCTTCAAGCCACGACACGGATTCGGCGTCGAGATGGTTGGTCGGCTCGTCCAGCAGCAGCAGCTCGGGCTGGTCGAGCAGCAGCCGGCACAGCGCGACGCGGCGACGCTCACCGCCGGAGAGCTTCGTGACATCGGCATCGTCGGGCGGGCAGCGCAACGCGTCCATGGCCTGGTCGACCTTGCTGTCGAGATCCCAGAGGCCCTGGGCCTCGATCTCGTCCTGGAGCTTGGTCATCTCGTCGGCGGTCTCGTCGGAATAGTTCACCGCAAGCTCGTTGTAGCGGTCGAGGATCGCCTTCTGCTTGGCGACGCCCTGCATGACGTTTTCACGCACCGAGAGCTTGGGGTCGAGGTGCGGTTCCTGCTCGAGATAGCCGACGCGGGCGCCCTCGGCGACCCAGGCCTCGCCGGTGTACTCCTTGTCGAGGCCGGCCATGATCTTGAGCAACGTCGACTTGCCCGAGCCGTTGACGCCGAGCACGCCGATCTTGGCGTCCGGGTAGAAGCTCAGGCGAATGTTGTCGAGCACCTTGCGGGTCGGGTAGCTCTTGGTCAGGCCTTCCATGAAATAGACGAACTGGCGCGCCATCGGTCCCGTGAAACCTTCGATTTGAGGAAATTTGCTTGTCGCCGATGTAGCGATCCTGCCCCCAAAGGGCAACGTTTTCCCTCCGTTCACCACGGATGAATACGGGATGGACACCATCCGGGCAGCCGATCCCTACAATTGAAACCATTTTTTAATAAAGCAGGCCAAAGCTGGTCGTGACGCCACAAAAAGCGCCACCCGCGGCAGAAGCGGCGGGGAGAACAGCGAGGCCGCATCATGGCAATGATCGAGACAACCGCTCATCCCGTCCCGGCGGGAGCCGGAGGCTCCACCCTCTTCGCCGAGCTCCGCGCGTTCTGGGTCCGGTTCTTCGCCACGGCTTTCAACCCCTATCGCCCGGAACTCCACTACATGCGCGGCCCCGGCCCCGCCTGGCGCGCCAAGCACGGCATGGACGCGCCGTTCCGCCTGAAACCGCGCGACCTCTGACGCCCCGCCTGCTGCCGGATTTTTGAAGAGTCCTGCTGCTTGCGCCGGCCGCCGATTGTGCGCAAGCATGGCAAGGTTCGATCGATGGCGCCTCCTTCGTGCGCCGTCGCCCCTCGCCATGGATGGACGGTTTTCCCGATGACGCGGCTGCGCTGTGCAATTCTCGACGACTATTTCAACATCGCCCAAGACGTCGCTGACTGGTCGAAGATCTCCGATCGTGTCGACGTGACGGTGTTCAATCACCCCTTCGCCTCCGAGCAGGCTACGGCAGGCGCGCTCGGGGATTTCGAGATCGTCTGTGCGATGCGCGAACGCACGGCGTTTCCCAAGAGCCTGTTCGAGGTGCTCCCCAAGCTGAAGCTGCTGCTGACCTCGGGCATGCGCAACGCCGCGATCGACATGGAAGCGGCGAAAGCGCGCAACGTCGTTGTCTGCGGCACGCAATATTCCCGCGATCCGACCGCCGGGCTCACCATGGGCCTGATCCTGGAATTGACCCGCGGCATCGGCCGCGAGAACGCCCGCATGCATGCGGGCGAACCCTGGCAGAGTTTTGCCGGCATCGAGATCGAGGGCCGGACGCTTGGCGTTGTCGGGCTTGGCAAGCTCGGCAGCAAGGTCGCGGGAATCGCGAAGTCGTTCGGGATGAACGTCATCGCCTGGAGCCCGAATCTGACTGCTGAGAAATGCAAGGAGATCGACGTCGGCTACGCCAGCAAGGAGGAGCTGTTTGCGAAGGCTGATATCATCACCATCCATGTGGTGCTGAGCGAGCGCTCGCGCGGGCTGGTCGGCGGCGCCGATCTCGCGCGGATGAAGCCGACCGCCTATCTCGTCAACACCGCGCGCGGGCCGATCGTCGACGAGGCAGCGCTGCTCGAGGCGCTGCAACAGAAGAAGATCGCGGGTGCGGGCATCGACGTGTTCTCGGTCGAGCCGCTGCCGACCGATCATCCGATCCGCAAGCTCGACAATGTCGTGCTGACACCGCACCTCGGCTACGCCACCGCGGACGGGCTGCGCATCCATTACGGGCAGATGGTCGAGGCGATCGACGCCTGGACGAAGGGTAGCGAGCCGCCGAAGCGGCTGGCCTGAAACGAAAAGGGCGTGCCGATGGCACGCCCTTCGCAATAAGGATCTTTCGAAGCGCTCAGCGTACCGTGACGGGCGCCGGCAGCGGTGGCACCACGGTCGGCTGCCTGCCCGGGGCCGGGCCGGCCTGGGCTGCCATCGGCGCTGGTGCGGCAGCGCCGGGCGCCGGCGCGGCAGATGCGGTCGCCGTTCCCGGCGACGGGCCGCCCGGCATCACGACGACGCGGGTACCGACCTTGACGCGATCGAAGAGGTCGGAGACGTCCTCGTTCAGCATGCCGATGCAGCCCGAGGAGACGAACTTGCCGATCGTCGAGGGCTGGTTGGTGCCGTGGATGCGGTACACCGTCGAGCCGAGATACATTGCGCGCGCGCCGAGCGGATTGCCGGGACCACCAGCCATGAAGCGCGGCAGATAGGGCTGGCGCTCGATCATTTCCGTCGGCGGATGCCAATCTGGCCACTCCGCCTTGCGGGTGATCTTTTGCACACCGGTCCAGGTGAAACCGTCGCGGCCGACACGCACGCCGTAGCGAATCGCGCGGCCATTGCCGAGGACGTAATAGAGGTAGGTGTTCGGGGTATCGACGATGAGCGTACCGGCCGGCTCCTTGGTCTGGAACGCGACCTCCTGGCGACGCAGGTTCGCCGGCAACTCCGTGGGCGCCGCGTCAGGCTGCTCCTCCGGGGGAAGCGCCGCAACCGTCATCGGCGGGCCATTCGGACCGGCAGGCTGCTGCTGGACACCGCCGGTCGCGGCGGGTCCACCGACGCCTTCCGGCGGACGCAGGCCGTCGTCGGCGCCCTGCGGCGCGGCCGGACGGTCGGCATAAATCACCGCAGGCGGGCCGGCGGGCCGGCCATATCGGGGATCATCCGGCGACATCACCGGCCCCTGCGGCGCATTATTGGAATAGACCGGCGGAGCGCCGGCGGGGCGGCCATAGCGCGGATCGTCAGGCGACATCACGGGACCGGACGGGCCGGGCGGCGGCAGCGCGGCGGAGTTCCGCGGCTGCGACGGCATCGCGTCGTCGTCATCCTCGAGCGCGTCGAAATTCGGCACGCGGTCGCCGGGACGATATTCGGACGGATAGCCCTGCTGATAGACCGGGGCCTGCTGGACCGGATAGCTCTGCTGAGCCTGCGCGAGCGAGGCTCCCGCCGCAGCGGCTGTTGCGGCAGCGCAAATCGTCAGAAAATGTTTGATCATCATCGCCCTAGTTTAGTCCCCAGGCCCGACCGGACCGTTAAGGGGCAAATGGACGAAGATCGCGGCGCATTCAAGACAAAACAGGCCGGTTTGGGCCTGATTTGGTGATTTGTGATCGGCGGCGCGACCGTTGCTCAGGTGCATCACGAAACGGAAATCGCACGGGCCGCAGGTTGCCGGTCTCTCCGCCCCCGATTTTTACGGAAAGGCTCAGGAGCGTTCGGGTATTCTCGAATCAGCCTGATTCGTCCTCCGCGTTGACCTATTTCCCGCGCGGCGAAGGCGGCAAGCCAGTACCGTCACCGCGTTCAGATGGCTCAAGGGCCTCGGCACCAACCTTGCCAAGGCGGAAATTGCCCTTCGATGCTTCCCGGCTTCCGCTTCCTGTTTGCCGCGATCCTGTTGTCAACCTCCATCCTGGTGTTCGGCTTAGGGGCCGCCGCGCTGCTGCGGGCGACGCATGAGCAGTTCGTCAGCAATCCGTCCTGGCGAAACGGCCCGCAGGAGCAGGTGTTCGCACAGGCGAGCGAGCCGCCGCAGCCGGTGCTCGCAACGCTGCGCACCGAGCCGCTGCCGCCCTCGACCTCGGTGCGGGATGAAGTCCCGACCATCGGCCTTCCCGAAAGCGGACCTGAGCAGGCTGCCGCACTGACATCCGAGGTGAGCAGCGCGCCGGTCGTGCCGGTCGCCGGGGAAGCCCCCGCGACTGAGGCTCCCTCTCCGCCAGCCGAGGCTCCGGTGACGCAAACTGCGTCGGCCGAGCCAGCGCCCCCAGTCACCGACCCGCTCGCGATCATCGAGGCGGCCCCAACTCCGGCCACAGTAGTCGAGCCGCAGCAGGCCGGAGCGACCGTGCCTCCGCCGTCCGAGGGGACCAGAGAGGTCGCGGCGCTCGCCGATCCAGCGACGGCCGCTCCGCAGGATCCGCCGACGAAAGCCAAGGCCGCGAGCGACACGTCCGACAAGCAGGCCGCCAAGCGGCGCGCGAATAAGAAGCGGCAGCGGATCGTGCGCCGGCCGCTACCGCTGCCAGTGCAGGTGCAGCAGATATTCAGTCCCTTCGCCACGCAGCCGCTGCAGCAATACCGGCAGCCGGCCTACGCGGCGACCACCCGCGCCCGTTGAGCGGGCCTCAGGCCGGCCCGGTCGCGATCACCGGACCGCCCTCCTGGCCCCATTCCGACCATGAGCCGTCATAAAGCGCGGTGTCGGTGATTCCGATCCGGTAAAGCGCGAGCGTCAGCACGCCGGCAGAGACGCCGGAGCCGCAACTCGTCACGATCGGCGCGTCGAGCTTGACGCCCGCGCCGCTGAAGGCCTGCTTGAGATCGGCGAGCGACTTCATTTCGCCGGTCGCGGCATCGAACAATTGGGCATAGGGCACGTTGCGGGCGCCCGGGATGTGGCCGGAGCGGATGCCCGGCCGTGGCTCCGCGGCGCGGCCCTCGAAGCGTTCGGCCGGACGCGCATCGATCACCTGCTCGGCACGGCTTTCGACGTTCGCGATCAACTGCTGCATGCTGCGCACGCGCTTCGGATCATAGCTCGCCTTGAATGTTGCGGGTTTCCGCTTCACCTCGCCGCTCTCGACCGGACGCCCCTCGGCGCGCCACTTCTTCAGGCCGCCGTTGAGGATACGCACGTTGCTGTGGCCGTAGGACAGGAACATCCACCACGCGCGTGGCGCCGCGACCCAGCCGCCGGCATCGTAGATCACGACCGTATCGGCATTGCCGATGCCGAGACTGCCGACGTCGCCGCCGAACTGCTCGGCGCTCGGAAACATGTGCGGCAACGGATTGGCGTGGTCGGATACAGCATCGACATCGAAGAACACCGCGCCCGGCAGATGCGCGGCAAGATAGTCGTCCTTCGGCAGCGGCAGCACGCCCGGCAGCTTGAAGGTGGCGTCGAGCACCTTCACGTTGGCGTCGCCAATGTGGGCGGCGAGCCATTCGGTGGAGACGAGGGGATCGATGGTGGTGGCGTCAGTCATTGATGTAGTCTCCGGCAACTTTCTAGGTCGTCATGGCCGGGCTTGTCCCGGCCATCCACGCCTTGCTTGTGTCGCGAAAGAACGTGGATGCCCGGGACAAGCCCGGGCATGACGTCGTGGCTGATAGCTCGGTCCCAGTCAGGCTTTCTTCTTCGGCTCCCACTTTTCCACCGGGCCGCCGGCGTCGCGCCAGGCAGCATAGCCGCCGGCGATGTGGGCAACGGGCTTGAGGCCCATGTCCTGCGCGGTCTTGGCTGCGAGCGCGGAACGAAGGCCGCCGGCGCAGTGGAAAACGAACTTCTTGTCCTCCTGGAAGATCGGTTTTGCGTAGGGGCTCTGCGGATCGATCCAGAATTCGAGCATGCCGCGGGTGCAGGCAAACGCGCCGGGGATACGGCCGTCGCGCTCGATCTCGCGGGGGTCGCGGATGTCGACGATGACAACGTCGCCGTTCTTGGAGATTTCGATGGCGTCCTTGGCCGACAGCGTTTCGATCTCGGCATTGGCCTCGTCGATCAGCGCCTTGATGCCGCGGGTGATATTTTGGGGCATGTGCTTCTCCCTCTTGTTGTCACGCTCGTCGTTCCGGGGCGATGCATAGCATCGAACCCGGAACCTCGATCAACAATTACGACCTCGAGATTCCGGACTCGCGCTACGCGCGCCCCGGAATGACGGGATGCTAGTGCGTCAACTCCTTCATCGCCCCCTCAAGCCCCTCGATGGTGATCGGGAACATGCGGTTGGCGAAGATGCGGCGAATGATCGTGGTCGATTCCGAATAGTCCCAGTGCTTCTGCTGCACCGGGTTCAGCCACACCGCATGCGGATAGGTGCGGATGATGCGATCGAGCCAGACCGAGCCCGGCTCCTCGTTGACGTGCTCGACCGAGCCGCCCGGCACCATGATCTCATAAGGCGACATCGAGGCGTCGCCGACGAATACGACCTTGTAGTCGTGCGGATATTTATGCAGCACGTCCCAGGTCGGCGTGCGGTCGGTGAAACGCCGCTTGTTCTGCTTCCACACCCCCTCATAGAGGCAGTTGTGGAAGTAGAAATACTCCATGTGCTTGAACTCGCTCTTCGCCGCCGAGAACAATTCCTCGACCTGCTCGATATGCGAATCCATCGAGCCGCCGATGTCGAAGAACACCAGGAGCTTGACTGCGTTGCGCCGCTCGGGGCGCATGACGACGTCGAGATAGCCGTGGTTGGCAGTTTGCTTGATCGTATTGTCGAGATCGAGTTCGTCCGGCGCACCGGTGCGGGCGAACTTGCGCAGGCGGCGCAGCGCGACCTTGATGTTGCGGATGCCGAGCTCGACATTGCCGTCGAGATCCCTGAACTCGCGCTTGTCCCACACTTTCACGGCGCGGTTGTTGCGATTCTTCTCCTGCCCGATGCGCACGCCCTCGGGATTGTAGCCATAGGCACCGAACGGCGAGGTGCCGGCGGTGCCGATCCATTTGCTGCCGCCCTGATGGCGGCCCTTCTGTTCCTCGAGCCGCTTCTTCAGGGTCTCCATGAGCTTGTCCCAGCCCATAGCCTCGATCTGCTTCTTCTCTTCCTCGGTGAGGTATTTCTCGGCGAGCTTCTTCAGCCACTCCTCGGGAATCTCCGCCTTGTCCATGGCGTCGAGCAGGCTTTCCAGTCCCTTGAACACGGTGCCGAAGACGCGGTCGAACTTGTCGAGATTCCGCTCATCCTTCACCAGTGAGGCGCGCGACAGGTAGTAGAAATTCTCGACCGTAAAGTCCGCGAGGTCGGCGTCGAGCGCCTCCATCAGCGTGAGGTATTCGCGCAGCGTCACAGGGACCTGCGCGTCGCGCAATGAGGTGAAGAATTGGAGGAACATGAGTAAGAGATTGCCCGTCGGATTGCTCCCGTCAAGGGGCGAGACGGGTCGCCACGCTCTGGACCGGGAGGCTTTTTGCTCTAGAATTGCTGCAGTTGAGGCTTGGTTTTGGGGATCTTTGCCATGGGAATTGTCGCAGCGCTGATCATCGGAGCGATCGCCGGCTGGCTCGCGGGGAAAATTGTCCACGGGGCGGGATTTGGACTGGTCGGCAACATCGTGGTCGGCATCATCGGCGCGCTGGTTGCGGGCTGGATCCTGCCGCAGCTCGGCATCGGGCTCGCCACCGGCACGTTCGGCTCGATCCTGGACGCTACGATCGGCGCGGTGATTGTGCTGGTCATCCTTTCGCTGATAAGACGGGCCTGAACAGCTTGACCTAATCCGGAACGGCCGCTCGAAGCGGCCGTTCCCATGTTGTGGCGGAGGTACACCTCGCCCGATGATCAACAAGGACGCTCGATGAAGTTTACCGGCACCAAGGACTATGTTGCGACCGACGATCTCAAGGTCGCCGTCAACGCCTCAATCGTGCTGGAGCGACCGCTTTTGGTGAAGGGCGAACCCGGCACCGGCAAGACCGTGCTCGCCGAGGAAGTGGCGAAAGCGTTGAACGCCCCGCTTCTAACCTGGCACATCAAGTCCACCACCAAGGCGCAGCAGGGCCTCTACGAATACGATGCGGTATCGCGCCTGCGCGACAGCCAGCTCGGCGACGCGCGCGTTTCCGACATCAAGAACTACATCAAGCGCGGCAAGCTGTGGGACGCCTTCACCGCCGAGCAGCGCCCGGTGCTGCTGATCGACGAGATCGACAAGGCCGACATCGAGTTTCCGAACGACCTACTGCTCGAGCTCGACCGCATGGAATTCCATGTCTACGAGACCGGCGAGACGATCAAGGCCAAGCAGCGCCCGATCATGATGATCACCTCCAACAACGAGAAGGAGCTGCCGGACGCCTTCCTGCGCCGCTGCTTCTTCCACTACATCAAGTTCCCCGACGCCGAGACCATGGGCCGCATCGTCGACGTCCACTTCCCCGGCATCAAGAAGCGCCTCGTCGAAGAGGCCCTGCGCATCTTCTTCGAGGTGCGCGAGGTGCCCGGTCTGAAGAAGAAGCCCTCGACCTCCGAGCTGCTCGACTGGCTGAAGCTGCTGCTCAACGAGGAGATGACACCGGAGCAACTGCGCGAACGCGACCCGCGCAAACTGATCCCGCCGCTGCACGGCGCCCTGCTCAAGAACGAGCAGGATGTGCACCTGTTCGAGCGGCTGGCATTCTTGAGCCGGCGGGAGGTTTAAGCCCTCCCCAGTTGCAACGGCGCAGCGCCGTTGCTCCAACCACCGTTGTCATTCCCCGCGAAAGCGGGGAATCCAGTACGCCGCGGTCTCTCCGTACCCTCGCGCTGCCTCTGGAATACTGGATCGCCCGCTTTCGCGGGCGATGACGGCGAGGGCGTGGTGCGCGCGTGCTCCAATCTCGTCATTGCGAGGAGCGACGAAGCAATCCAGACTATCTCCGTTTGAACCGGCACGTAGCCGCTCACGACTACAACTGAGCCGGGCCAGCTCGTAGGGTGGGTTAGCGTCAGCGTAACCCACCACTTCCGTAACAGGTGGAAAGCAAAGAGGTGGGTTACGCTTCGCTACCCCACCCTACGAAGCAGCGCCCTCACGCCACCGCTGTTTCCGGCACGTTTGCCGCTTCCATAGGCTTCCTGCCGCGGATCAGGTCGGAGGCGCGGTCGGCGATCATCATCGTGGATGCGTTCAAGTTCGCCGAGATCATGCGCGGCATCACCGAGGCGTCGACGACGCGCAGGCCCTGCAGGCCGTGGACGCGGAGCTGGTCGTCGACCACGGCCCAGGTGGACTCGGCCGGGCCCATGCGGCAGGTGCAGCCGGGGTGGAAGGTGGTGGTGCCGCGCTCGGTGGCGGCGTGCAGGAATTCGTCGTCGCTGTTGACGTTGGGCCCGGGGAAATCCTCATAGGCGTAATAGGGCGAGAGCGGCGCCGACTTCAAAAGCCTGCGCGCGAGCTTCATGCCGCCGACGATGACGCGGCGGTCGAGCTCGGCGTCGAGATAGTTGGTCTGGATGATTGGCGGCGCAAAGGGATCGCTCGAGCGGATGCGCACATGGCCGCGACTTTCGGGACGCTGCTGCCAGGAGGCGACCGTCATGCCGGGCTCGTCCTCGAGCTGGCCCTGCACGCCTTCCTTGTAGCTCGCCGGCGTGAAGGTGAGCTGAAGGTCCGAGCGATCCGGGCTCTCGCCCGAATACCAGAAGCAATAGACCATGGTCGGCGACAGCGAGAGGAGGCCGCGGCGTGCGGTGGCCCATTTCATCGCCTCGACCCAGAGACGCCAGCCGCGGCGGAGCTCATTGATGGTCTTGATGTCCTTCACCCGCGCCACCGTGCGCGGCGCATAATGATCCTGCAGGCCTTCGCCGACCGGCCGCGCATGACGCACGGCGATGCCGTGCTGTTGCAAGAGATCTGGCGAGCCGACGCCGGAGAGCTGGAGGAGCTGCGGCGAGTTGTAGGCGCCGCCCGACAGGATCACTTCCTTGTTGGCGCGCACCTCGACCGGCGTGCCGCCCCGGCCGCCCTTGCTATAGCGTACGCCGACGGCGCGCTTACCCTCGAAGATGATCTCGGTCGCGTGCGCATGCGTGTGCACATGCAGATTGGACCGCTTCATCGCGGGCTTGAGGAACGCAGTCACACCGGAGACGCGCAGGCCCTTCTCGATGGTGCGCTGGCAATAGGAAACGCCTTCCTGCTTGGCGCCGTTGTAATCGGGATTGCGCGGGATGCCGAGCGACACGGCGCCGTCCATGAAGGCTTCGCAGAGCGGATCACGCCACTCCATGGTGGTGACGGTGAGGCTGCCATCGCGGCCGCGATAAAGCGCCTCGCCCTCGCCGACCCGCTTCTCCAGCCGCTTGAAATATGGCAGCACATCGGCATAGCTCCAGCCGCGATTGCCCATCTGCGCCCAGGTGTCGAAATCGAGATTCTGGCCGCGGTTGTAGATGTGACCGTTGATCGAGGACGAGCCGCCGAGCGTCTTGCCGCGAGGCGCGTAGATGCTGCGGCCGCCGGTCCAGGGCCCTACCTCCTGCTCGTAGGCCCAGTTGATGCTCTTCATGTGGAAGGTCTTGATGAAGCCCGCCGGCAGATGGATGTAGGGATGCCAGTCGCTCGGGCCCGCCTCGAGCACACACACGCTGGTGTTGGAGTCTTCGCTGAGCCGGTTCGCGAGCACGCAGCCGGCGGAGCCGGCGCCGACGATTACATAATCAAATCTGTCCATCTTGCCTCGAACCGCCTCAGCGCGGCTTGTCGTTGAGTTGATAGGTCAAATGCGCCTTCACCGTCGGCCATTCAGCTGCGGTGATGCTGTAGACCACGGTGTCGCGCAGCGTGCCGTTCGGCGCCACCTGATGGCTGCGCAAGATGCCGTCCTGCTTGGCCCCTAACCGCTCGATGGCACGCCGGCTCTGGTGATTGAAGAAGTGCGTGCGGAATTCCACCGCAATGCAGTTGAGCTGCTCGAAGGCATGGGTCAGCAACAGCAGCTTGCACTGCGTGTTGAGCGGGCCGCGCTGCGCGCTCTTGGCGTACCAGGTCGAGCCGATCTCGACGCGGCGGTTGGTCGCATCGATGTTCATGTAGGTGGTCTGGCCGACGATCTTGCCCTCGGCGTCGAACACGGTGAAAGGCAGCATGGAGCCCGCGGCCTGGAGGCCAAGGCGCCGGTCGATTTCCTTCGCCATGTTCTCAGGCTTGGGGATCGCGGTGTACCAGAGCTTCTGGAGTTCGCCGTCCTTCACGGCCTCCACCAAGGCGTCGCGATGCTGATGCGACAGCGGCTCGAGCCGCGCATGCTCGCCGCGGAGGGTGATTGGATCAGGCCAGGGCATTGATGGTGTCTCCTTCGTCATTGCGAGCAACGAAGCGACGAAGCAATCCAGGCTGCAAGCCCTCATCCTGAGGAGCGCGGAACGCGCGTCTCGAAGGATGAGGCCCGGCCGGTGGCCTCGCCCTTCGAGACGCGCGCCGATGGCGCGCTCCTCAGGGTGAGGGTCTTCTGGATTACTTCGCTTCGTTCGCAATAACGACTTGTCTCACTTATTCAGAAAATTCAACGGCAATCCGCCGCGCGGCCAGTCCATGGCGATCAGCTCACCCTTGCCCGACAGCGTGATGTAGGCGGTCTTGAGCTCGGGGCCACCGAAGGCGATGTTGGTCGTGACGCGGTCGCCGGTCGGGACCTGCTCGACCAGCCTGCCATCCGGCGCGATCACCGAGATGCAACCTGAGACCAGCGTTGCAACGCAGACATTGCCGTTGGCCTCGACCGCAAGCGAGTCGAACATCTGATAGCCGCCGAGGCCCGCGATCGGCTTGCCGCGCTCGCCGCGATAGATCACTTCGCGCGGCTTCAGGCTGCCGGGCGCTGCGAGCTCATAGGCCCAGAGCCGCGCGGTCGGCGTCTCCGCGATGTAGACGGTGTTCTCATCCGGCGACAGGCCGATGCCGTTCGCCGGCAGCACGCCGTGCACGACCTCGACGATCTCCTGCATCCCGGGCTTGAGATAATACATCCCGCCGACATCCATGTCGCGCGCACGACGCTTTCCGAGGTCGGAGAACCACAGGCCGCCATGCCGGTCGAAGACGAGATCATTGGGACCGCGCAGGTCATGCTCGCCGCATTTGGTCACGACCGTCTCGACCTTGCCCGATTGCAGATCGACGCGCTGGATCGAGCCACCGAGATAATCGTCGGGCTGCGGGCCCGGCATGATCATTTTGCCGGTCGGGATCCAGGAGAAGCCGCCATTGTTGCAGACGTAGATCTTGCCGTCGGGGCCGAGCGCCGCGCCGTTCGGTCCGCCCGGCATTTTTGCGACGATCTCTTTCCGTCCGTCGGGATAAACGCGCGTGAGCCGTGCCCCGCGGATCTCCACCAGTACGACCGAGCCGTCCGGCATCACCACCGGGCCTTCCGGAAACTCGAGATCGGTGGCGAGAACGCGGATGCTGGACATCGGAAACCTCCCGGCTTTTTATCGCGTCGCCGGGATGTCCGATGGCGGTCCGGCACGCAGGTTTGCGTGCCGTTATGACAAAGGCGCTTCCGTTTGCCAAGCAAGCGGCCGGGTATGCCAGCGTTGCGCAGCCCTACTCCTTCACCGGCACCCAAATCTCGAAGCCGCCATTGCCTGTCTTGGGATCGAACTTTTCGTCATAGCGTTCGAAATTCGGCGCGTCCGCGGCCTTCAGGCTCGATGCCGGCAGCCACTGATTCCAGATCGTGTTGACGGTTCGGCGGATCGAGGCGACGTGGTCGGTGTGAGTGAACACCGCGTAGCGCTGTTCGGGAATCCGGATGCGTCCGAAGCGCCGCGGCAGGTCAGAGAAATCGGAGACCTCGACGCCGGCGATATAGTCGAAATTGCCGGCATCGTCGCCGTTGCAGCAGACGCCATAGGCGACTTGACCTTTCCCTTGCGCCACTTGCGCTGGAATGTCGGCGACCTCCTGATGGAAGCGATGCCACAGGCCCGGGATGGCGGCGCCGTTGTCACAGGAGATGCGCTCAGCGATGCCTGCGACGAGGAACGCCTTGGCGGTTTCGAAACGAGGCGGTGCGAGATTGTCGAGCATGGTTGAGTCCATGAGGATCGGCTCCTGAAGCTTGAGGTGTTTGACGCACGTCGCCGCCCTGACCGCTTCGGGTGTCACGCCGAAATGGTCGCGGAACGCGCGGGTGAAGGCTTCGTGAGATCCGTAGTCCGCATCCAGCGCCAGCGACAAAATGTCCGGCGCACCGCGCGCCAAGTTACGCGCGGCCTCGGTGAGCCGCCGCGCCCGCACGTATCGCATCACCGGAAAGCCGGTCGCCGCGGCAAACGCCCGCACCATATGGAAGCGTGACACGCCACCGATCTCGGCGATCTCGTCGAGCGTCAGCGGCTCGGCGAGATGGCTTTCGATGAACCAGAGTGCACGCTGGGCTGGGTTCATGAACTAGAGGTCCTCGTTCGAAGCGCGGCGATGCTGCACCTCGCCGCTGCACCGCGCTTGATCGGCATTGCTGTCGCACACGTACGGTTTCGTAGGGTGGGTTAGCCGAAGGCGTAACCCACCACGCCACTGGCGAGATAAGCGGTGGGTTACGCTTCGCTAACCCACCCTACTTGTCCTTCGTTTCCTTCGCCGCTGGCGCGTCCTGCTTCTTCTTCAAATCCTCCGCGGTCTTCGTCTGTGCGGCCTGGAGATCGCCGAGCGTCTTCTGCAAGCCCACCACCGTCGCTTTCAACGCGTCGATCTGGCGATTGGCGGCGTCGATCTTCTGCTGGTGATCCAGGGTGAGCTTGGTCATCGTCTTCTGAAGAAAGTCGACATTGCTTTGCAGGCAGCTCGTCCGCCGCTCCCAGGTTTTCTCGACCGTACAGATTTCGATGCCGGGAACATCCTGCGCCCGAATGTGTTCCGTTGACATCATCACGAGCAGCGATATCGCGACACATAGCAAAGCATTCCGGCCCGGCATGCAGGTTCCTCACGATAACGTCGATCACGGCAAATTGCGCAGACGGTACGCGGCCGCGCAACGATACCATACTGGCACCGCATTCTGGCGTTGAGCTTGGGCGGTTCCTCGATATGGAGGAATAACGACGGACGCGGAGGAGTGGGGCGGCTCTGTTCGCGTTCTTTTTGAGGGGAGATTATTTAGAATGGCAACGCGCGAAAGACGTCTGGCCGAATTCAATGGCGAGGGAGAACCCCCGTCGGGGATGCCGGTCGAAGTGCTTTGCGAAGATCATAGTGGAACCTACCAGCTGCCCTTTGCCTGCCGCTACGTCGGCGGGCGCTGGCAAAACCACGAAGCAGGCATCGCCGTCGAGGCGACCGTGATCGGTTGGCGCCTGCCGCGAGTGAAACAGACGGGTGCCGTGTAGAAACAGGCCGACCTGTCTCAAAATGCGACGGAGCCTGGCCGGATTTTAAGGTATGGAACGCTGACCGAACGAATCGCGTCCGAATCAGCCGCCGGGCTCCGTTTTCGACCTGTTCACCCCTAAATGTCGGCGCAGCGCCGCACCGACGCACCAGATCAAGGAAAGTCGCGCACGGGCAAAGCCCCGTGGCCGGCGGCAAAGGTTAATAGCGCCCCTCAAGCAGGCAGCCCCCGAAAGGGTGCCTAATATTCGACCTCAAGCTCCTCGATCTCCGCCGGCTCCGCCTTGGCGGCCGCAATCCATTCCTGTATCTCGTCCATGCCCATGATGGTGTCGGCATAGGCCTTGAGCCGCGGCTCGAGCCTGACGTCATAGGTTACAAAGCGCGTCACGACGGGCGCGTACATCGCGTCCGCCATGGTGCGCTTATCGCCGAACAGGTACGGACCGCCGGACTTTTCCAGGCAGTCGCGCCAGATCGCCCAGACACGGTCGATGTCGGCCTGCGCCCGCGACCAGATCTTGAAGCCGGGGAAATGCCCCTTGAGGTTCACGGGCAGCGAGGCGCGCAGTGTAGTGAAGCCAGAATGGATTTCACCGCAGATCGAGCGGCAATGGGCGCGCTGGATGCGCTCGGCCGGCAACAGCGCGGCGGCCGGCATGATCTCGTTGAGATACTCCCCGATCGATAGCGTGTCCCAGATGGTGGCGCCCTCGTGCCGCAGGCACGGCACCAGGATCGAGGACGACAGCAGCAGGATCTCGGCACGCGCGGACGGGTCGTCCGGCGCGGTGACGATCTCCTCGAAATCGAGCCCAGAGAATTTCGTCAACAGCCAGCCGCGCAGCGACCAGGACGAGTAGTTCTTGCTGCTGATGGTCAGTGTCGCCTTCGCCATATGGCCCTTCCCTCGCGCCTGAATTCCTGACGCAGCCGTCCCGTTATGCGCGGTGCCCAGTGTTTGTGCTTCCCCGTATTCCACAGCAAGTGACATGCCAGTTCTCAGAGCGAATTGACTCGAATCTGGCGTCGATATTGCATGATGGCCTGGGGTCGGGGTGGGCGTTTCAGTATGATGTCGATGTACTATCAGGCCTTTCAGAACCATATGGATCTGACGGAGCCATGGCGGGCCGGGGCTTCGTCTGCCCTGAAATATCTCAACCTGGTGCCGCAGGGGATGTCAGGTGCCGTAGTCGGCCGCCTGTCGGCTGCGCTGGAGCTGATCTCACGCTCCACCATCACCTACGACCGCCCGGCCTATGGCATCGACAGCGTGATGGTGGGAAATCGCGAGGTCGGCGTCCGGGAGGAGATCGCCTACGCAACGCCATTCGGCTCGCTGCTGCATTTCAAAAAGGACGATGGCCCCGAGCAGCCACGCATGCTGCTGGTGGCGCCGATGTCCGGCCATTTCGCTACTCTCCTGCGCGCCACCGTGAAGACGCTGCTTCAGGACCACGACGTCTACATCACGGACTGGCACAATCCGCGCGACATCCCGCGCAGCAAAGGCCGCTTTGGCCTTGACGACTACACCGAGCACCTCATCGACTTCCTCGCTCGGCTCGGCCCGCGCCCGCATATGGTCGCGATCTGCCAGCCCTCGGTGCCCGCCCTCGCGGCCGCCGCGGTCATGTGCGAGGACAATCATCCGTCGCGGCCAGCGACGCTGACGCTGATGGCCGGCCCCATCGATACGCGGGTGCAGCCGACCAAGGTCAACGAGTTCGCCAAGAGCAAGCCGATCACCTGGTTCGAGCGCAATCTGATCAACTACGTGCCGATGCAGTGCCGCGGCGCTTTCCGCAAGGTCTATCCGGGCTTCGTGCAGCTCACGGCCTTCGTCTCGATGAATCTCGAGCGCCACATCAAGCAGCATCTCGACCTCGCCAATCACATCGCCAAAGGCGAGAAGGAAAAGGCGGCGAGCATCAAGACTTTCTACGACGAATATTTCGCGGTGATGGATCTGCCCGCAGAGTTCTACATCGAGACCGTACGCGACGTCTTCCAGGAGCACCTGCTGCCGCTCGGCAAGATGACCTATCGCGGGCGGGTGGTGAAGCCGAAGGCGGTCAGCCGCATGGGTCTGATGACGGTCGAGGGCGAGAAGGACGACATCTGCTCGATCGGCCAGACGCTCGCAGCGCAGGATCTCTGCACCGGCGTGCGCGCCTACCGCCGCGTCCATCACATGCAGGCCGGCGTCGGCCATTACGGCGTGTTCTCGGGCAAGCGCTGGAATAACGAGATCTATCCGCTGCTGCGGGATTTCGTGCACGTAAATTCGTGAGCCGGTTGCACTTCTCCCCGACCTGGACCGCGCGAAACGCAGTCCGGGCGCTGCGTCGGCCGTGCTGTCCCCGGATTACGTAGCGATGCATCTGCGCTACAATCCCGACGGGAATCTTCCTTTCTGGGGAAAGTCGACCGCTTGGCCTGCTCGAAAATTGACCGGCGACGGCCGGAAGCGGAGTCTGCTGCCCATTTTGGCCCGCGAGCACGTCAGCGGCCAGCATCCGTCCGCTTTTACGGCAGAGTATGAGCGCATGAGACTGAGGCGGCTTCTGATCCTCGCGATGGTCGCGCAGGCCACGGTGACAGCCGTTGCCCTGCTTGCGTCCGACGTCATGACCGGTATCGCAAGCCTGCGGGCGTTCGGTGCGGCCCAACTGCTCGCCCTGCTGGCAAGCAACCTCATTGCCCCGCTACTCGCGCTCGGCTGCGCACGCGTGATCGAGAGATCGCAGACCAAGCGCACCGCGGCGCTGGATGCGGATCGGGCCGAGACGAGACGGGCGCTTGCGGACAGCGCGCGGCAAACGCAGGCGGTGATCCGGACCGCGCTCGACGCCTTCGTGCAGACCGATGAAGACGGTGTCGTCGTTGCCTGGAGCCCGCAGGCCGAAGCGCTGTCGGGATGGACGCGAACCGAGGCGGTCGGCGCCGACGTCGTCGAGCTGGTGGTGCCGGGGCCGCTCCGCGCCGCCTTCAGACAGCGTATGAAGCGACGCTTGAGCGAATTGTCGGAAACCCCGACCGGCATGCGCTTCGAAGCGGTCATGGTCCACAAGAGCGGCGACGAGATCCTGATCGAGGCGTCGAGCACCGGCTTGCGTCTCGGCGACCGCACCATCGTCAATACCTTTGCAAGGGACGTCACCCAGAAGCGCGTCGCCGAGGAGCAGCTCATCCAGGCCCAGAAGATGGAGGCGGTCGGCCAGCTCACCGGCGGCATCGCACACGAATTCAACAACATGCTCACCGTCATCACGGGGACGATCGAGATCCTCGCCGATGCCGTCAAGGACGACCCGCACCTTTCGACCATCACCAAGCTGATCAGCGAGGCGGCCGACCGCGGCGCGGCGCTGACCTCGAGCCTGCTCTCCTTCGCAAGGAAGCAGGCGCTGCAACCGACCGAGATCGACGTCAACGACCTGCTCGAAGAAACCACTCGACTCTTGCGCGCGACGTTCGACAAGCAGATCGAGATCACCACCAGGTTCGATCGCGAGGTCTGGCCTGCGCTGGTCGACCGCGGACAGCTCAGCTCGGCGCTGCTCAACCTCGCGATCAATGCCCGCGACGCGATGCCAGCGGGCGGCAAACTCACGCTGAGAACGCGCAACGTCGTGCTCGGCGTGCGCGAAGCCGCAACGGTCGGCGTCGGCTATGCCGGCGACTATGTCGAGATCGAGGTCACCGATACCGGCACCGGCATTCCGCAATCCATCCTCGACCGAATCTTCGATCCGTTCTTCTCGACCAAGGAGGTCGGCAAGGGAACGGGGCTCGGGCTCAGCATGGTGTTCGGCTTCGCCAAGCAGTCCGGCGGCAGCATCAAGGTCGCTTCCGAGGAAGGGCGTGGCACCACGTTCAAAATCTACCTTCCAAAGGCCGCCACACGCGTGCGTCATCCTGCCGGCGAGGACGCGCGCAAGGTGCCGGGCGGTCACGAGACCATCCTCTGCGTCGAGGACGACCGCGACGTGCGCAACTACGTCACGGTCCAGCTTGAGGACCTGGGCTACAAGGTCATTGCCGCCGCCAATGCTGCCGAAGCGCTCGCGATCGCAGCCAAAGGCGCGCAATTCGACCTGCTGTTCACCGACATCGTGATGGCCGGCGACACGAACGGACGGCAGCTCGCCGAACAGATGGTGGCCTCGCGGCCGTCCTTGCGCGTCCTCTTCACCTCAGGCTACGCCTACGACTCGCTCCATACGCAGGGACGCGCGGGGCAAGGCGCGCCGCTTCTGACAAAACCCTACCGCAAGGCCGAGCTGGCGCGCATGCTGCGCCGCTGCCTCGACACGGCTGTGGATTCCGTCGGCGATCCGATCCCGACGCCCTATTCCGTCGAGGCCGAGCGCGATCGCTTCCTGCGCAAGCAGGCGTCCGATGACCCCACGCGAGATTGAGGTATGGATCGACAGACCAAGGCCACGCTGTGGGTCGCCTTCATCGTGATCGCGTCGTATTTCGCCTGGTTCTATCTCGACTGCGCGATGGATGAGGCCTGCCATTTCGTCTGCGAAGCCAACAGCCGCCGCGGCTGTCACACGCAATGGACGTCGGATACGGGCAAGCCCTAACAACAGGCCGCTCTGATCATCGCATCACGGCGACGCGCTGCAATCCTGCTCGGCCGGCAGCTCGTCGCCGTTGGGGTCGCCCGGCGCCGTCGCCCAGGCGAGCTCGACGAGCGTCACGATTCTTCGCCCGGCACCGTCGAGCTGGCAGACGATGAGGCCCTGCTCCTCGATATAGGTGAGAAGACGCTGGGCGCGGCGCAGCGAGTGCGAACCATAGGCGCGGGCGATCGCGGCATCGCCCGGGCACGGCCAGCCCTCCTTGGCCGCGCGGGCGATCATCATGAAGACGCCCTGCATGTCCTCCGGCAGGATGGAGGCGCGAAGCGAAACGTCCTGCCAGGCATCGTCCTCCGCGATATCGGTCGCAAGGCCGGCGCGGGCGCGCGTCAGCATGCGGCGGAATTCGCTGAGGTCCGGTGCGACCGGACCGAGACCTTCGATGCGGCAGCGGACCACGAACTCCTGATAGAGCACGCCGATGGCGCGGAAGCCGGCATCGGGCTCGGCCAGGATGGCGCGCAGGATACGATCCAGGCGTTCACGCCGCTCCGCCAGCTCCTCGGCGCTCGGCTGCTGCTCCACCGGGTCAGGGCGGATCTCCGGCGCCGCCGACTTCGCCGCCATGAGCTGGCCGAGCAGGTCCGGCGCCGGCCGGCGCTGTGGCCTGTTCGCCTCGGGCGGCGGGGCGGCAAGGATGATGGCGCGCGCGTCCTCCAAAGTCGCTTCCGGCAGCGGCAGGAGCCGCGGGGTCGCGTTGCGCGGCTTTGTCTCGGTCGCGCCGATGCGCAAGCCGAGGGGACGGCGGGAGAGCGCCGGGCCGAGCGCCATGAACTGTCCACGCTCCAGGTCGCGGAACGCGTCGGCCTGTCGCCGCTCCATCCCCAACAGATCGGCAGCGCGCGCCATGTCGATGTCGAGGAAGGTGCGGCCCATGAGGAAATTCGACGCCTCGGCTGCGACGTTCTTGGCGAGCTTTGCCAGCCGCTGGGTGGCGATGACGCCGGCGAGCCCGCGCTTGCGGCCACGGCACATCAGGTTGGTCATGGCGCCGAGCGAGAGCTTTCGCGCCTCGTCCGACACTTCGCCTGCGACAGCCGGCGCGAACAGCTGCGCCTCATCCACCACCACAAGCATCGGGTACCAATGGTCGCGCTCGACCTCGAACATGCCGCCGAGGAAGGCGGCGGCGCGCCGCATCTGATTCTCCGCGTCAAGCCCCTCGAGATTGAGCACTGTGGAGACGCGATGGATGCGCGCGCGCTCGCCGGCGACCTGAAGGCCCCGCTCGGTGTGATCCTCCGCCTGGATCACGAGGTGGCCGAACTGTTCCGCCAGCGTAACGAAGTCGCCTTCGGGATCGAGAATCGCCTGCTGCACCCATCGCGCGCTCTGCTCCAGGAGCCGGCGCAAGAGATGGGATTTGCCCGAGCCGGAATTTCCCTGCACCAGAAGGCGAGTCGCCAGCAGTTCCTCGAGGTCCAGGGTCGCCGGGGCACCAGCCGTCGTGTGCCCCATCTCGATCGCAACGGTCATGTCCCGACTCAAGCCCTTCCTTCGCGGAGGAGGGGCTTATCAAGCTGATGGGGAGACGTCGAGCGGCGCATGGGCGATCACGCCGTATTCCACTGCAGGCTTGCAACTCGCGAGCCCGATCCTGTCATGCCCGGTAGGAGCTACTGACACGCAACATCGAAAATCGGCTGCCAACACGCGCTTATCGGAAACCACATCTTTGCGAACGCGCCAGCCGGAGCTAGGCTGGCTGACGCTAGGCGCAAGGCTAGCGCAGGGCGGCTTCCTTGAAAGGATCGTGTGTTTTGATCGGCTTGTTCGCAGCAGGTTCGCTTACTCCGGCGTTCGGTCAGTCTCAGCAACTGGTCACCGAAGAAGCGATGGTGAAGACCGGCGATCCCGGCATCGACGTCTATGTCCGCAACAAGCGGCCGGCGAACATGACCTCGTTCAGACCGGAGCAGACCGTCGTGTACGTTCACGGCGCGACGTATCCTTCGGAAACCGCGTTCGATCTCAAGCTCGATGGCATGTCCTGGATGGAGTACATCGCCTCGCGCGGTTATGACGTGTGGCTGCTCGACGTGCGGGGCTACGGAAAGTCCAGCCGGCCTGCGGAGATGGCCGACAAACCCGAAGCCAATGATCCGATCGTGACCGGGGGGACCGCGGTCAAGGACATCGGCACGGTCGTCGATTATGTTCTCGAACGCCGAAACCTCACTAAGCTCAACCTGCTGGGGTGGTCGTGGGGGACGACATTGATGGCGACCTACACGACGCAGAACCCGTCAAAAGTCGAACGCCTCGTGCTCTATGGGCCCGTCTGGATCAGGCAGACGGCATCTTTGGTTCAGGCCGGCCCCGGCAGGCTCGGCGCATACCGGACGACGACGCGCGAGCAGGCAAAGCAACGCTGGTACACGGGCGTGCCGGAGGACAAGAAGGGATCCCTGATTCCAGCGGGGTGGTTCGACGCATGGGCCGATGCGACTTTCGCGACGGACCTGGTGGGAGCCGCGATGAACCCGCCCGTCCTGCGCGCGCCCAACGGTGTCGTTCAGGATAACCAGCGATTCTTCGGAGCCGGAAAGCCGTACTACGATCCCGCGAAGATCACGGTGCCGACGCTACTCATCCACGCCGAGTGGGACCAGGACACGCCGCCCTATATGGCCCAGACGCTATTTCCCCTAATGGTCAATTCGCCGGGCAAGCGCTACGTCCAGCTTGCTGAAGGCACGCACAGCATCCTCATGGAAAAGAACCGGCTAAAGCTCTTTGAGGCAATTCAGGCTTCCCTGGACGAAGGTCGCAAGGATTAGGCGAGCCGGTTGCGATCGGGACACAGCGCCATTGGAAGCGCGCGAAGTAATTGAGCGCGGTTCGCATTGCGCGCCCTACTTCACGGCCTTCGCGAGCACGAGATTGACCGTGTGCGCAGCAATCTTGCGAAGCTGGGTTTCGTCACCGAAGGCGCGTTCGAGCACGGCCAATCCGCGCGTCACGGTGACAATGTGGAGTGCGGCAACCTCGGGAGCTCCGCTGAATTCGCCTCGCACAGCGCCCTCCGACAAAGCGTCCTGAACGAGACCGGTGATGCCGGACATCAGATCCGCGAACGCCCGCCGCGCATCCTCGTCCAGCCCCTCGCCTTCGTCCGATGCCAGCTCCATCAGGCCCCGCGTGGTCGGACATCCCCGGGGCGGCGAGCCGGACCGGAAATTCCTGATCGTCAGATCGAAAAATGCGGTCAGGCGCTTTCGCAGAGCTCCCGAGCCGAGCACCTTTTGAACTGCGCTGAGATACTCGCCCGCATAGCGCTCATAGGCGGCAAGAAACAGCGCTTCCTTACTGCCGAAGGCGTTGTAGAGACTGCCGCGCTGGACACCCGCGTCGCGCGCGATGTCCGAGAGCGACGTTCCACGCACCCCTTTGCGCCAGAACTGGTCAAACGCGACGCGCAGCACGTCGTCGTGGTCGAACTCGCGCGGCCTCATGTGTTCATCTCACTCCGGGGCAAAAAATATTTGACAGGACGTCAAGAACGTGACCTTAATTCTAGACACCGCGTCAAAAACCTAATGGGGTCGATCGTTGATTCCGTCAAGGAGGATCGCACCGTGCCGCTCGCTCACATCTCGCTGCGCAAGGGAAAGCCGGACGCCTACCGGAAGGCGATCTTCGATAGCCTTTACCGCGCGATGCGCGAAGCGCTCGGCGTTCCCGAGGACGACCAGTTCATGACCATCACGGAGCATGAGCCGGCGAACTTCCGCTACGGTGCTTCCTGCTTCGGCATTGCCCGCAGCGAGGACGTCGTCTACATCCAGATCACCGTGTTCAGCACTCGCACGGCGGAGCAGAAGATGGCGCTGTTCAAGCGGACCGCAGAGCTGCTCGGCGAAAGTCCCGGCATCGGTGCGGAAAACGTGTTCATCAACGTACTCGAGGCGGCGAAAGAAAATTGGTCCGTCGGCCACGGCCTCGCGCAATTCGTGTGAGGTGATGAGCTCGCGTCAGCTCAGCCGGCGCCTGAGGGTCGCCGAGGGCGTCTCGCCGAATTTTTCGCGATACGCACCGGCCATGCGGCTCAAATGCGTGAAGCCGAGATCGAAGGCGGCATCGGTGATCGAGCAATCTGGCGCGCCCCGCGACAGACGCGCGTGAAGCGCGGCAAGGCGCATGTCGAGCAGCATCTCGGAAATCGACAGGCCGAAATGCCGACGGAAGCCGAGTTGGAGCGCCCGGATACCGATGCCGGAGACGCAGGCGAGCTCTGCGAGGTCGAGCGGCTCGGTCGCCTTGGCCGCAAGGCAATCGCGCGCGACGCGGAGCGCGCGAGGCAGCCGTTCGGCCTGCCCTGAGAAGGTACGGATGGCGTGGGACAGGCCATGTTGCTGGCCATTGAGGAGCAGATCGAGCAGCGTCTCGCGCCAGTCGGCGATTGCGATCGCGGACAACCGGCCGGCCGGCCCCAGCCGTTCGGCGAGCGTCATCAGCTGGTCGAGCGTGGCCCAGAGACTACGCGCTGCTTCGGCATTGAGATCGATCGCCGGATCGAACTCGACCGTGCCGGCAGCGCGCCCCGACAGCGCGGCGGCACGCTGCTCGACCAGACGGCGGTCGAGCAGCAGGATGAGTTGTGCGCAATTCTCCCACACCATCCGGGTCGGCACCGTCGGTGACAAGAGCGAGGCAGTCGATGCGGGCGCGGTTTCCAGATCGCGCGCGCCGGCGCGGATCCGCGACGATCCGTGAAGCGGAATCTGCACCAGGAAGAAGCGCTCGAGGCAGCCTGGATCGATCGTGACCGAGCCGCCATAAGCGACATAGTTGATGGAAAAGCCGTCAAAGGCCGCGCAATTGTGCTGGGCATAGAAGCCCGGCGCCCTTGCCTGAAGCGGCTCAAGTTGATGCGGACAGAAGATGCGCCCGATCTGGTCGGCCGCCTCGTCGACCGCAGTGGTCGCGACGCGGGCGAAGGCCGCGAGCCTTTCGGCTCGGGACCCGGACGCGCCCATTTCCAGCTCGGCTGCGGACATCGTCGACCACGCTAGGCGTCACGAATTATTTTAAGCCTATAATAGTTGCGCAGGTTCGAAAAGAGCCGCGTCGCAAAAACGTCGTGCTGCAGGGCAGCAGATTCGTTTAGCGGATAGACAGCCCCTCGCCCCGGACGGATGCTCCCTCCCGCCGGTCTTTTGATGGAGGGAGCCATGACTGCACTCGAAAAAGGCATTACTGCAAGCGGCACGGGTTTTGGCGGCAAGAGCTGGAACATCTTGGGCCAGCTTTATTTCCCCAAGGCCATCTGCGACTCCACGTTCGCGTTCGAGACCAACAGCGAGCCCGGCCAGTTCGTGCCGGTGCACATCCATCCCACCCAGGACGAGTTCATCCTGGTGCAGGAAGGCGTGCTCGACCTCAAGCTCGACGGCCAATGGACGAAAGCGAAAGCCGGCGATCTCGTGCGCATGCCGCGCGGCATCCCGCACGGCTATTTCAACAAGTCGGACAAGCCGGCGCGTGCGATGTTCTGGGTCTCGCCGATGCAGAAGCTGGAAGCGCTGTTCAACATGCTGCACAACCTGACCGATCCGGCCGAAGTCGTGCGCATCTCGGCGCAGCACGAGGTGGACTTTCTGCCGCCCGAGGCCAACGACTAGACGGAACGCCTCGCCGTCCAATTCACGTCCGTCGCAAGCCCAGCGGCCGCGCTTTGCGGCCGAACGGGACCTGCTGCGCGCAACACATCACTCATTGCGAGTAAAGCCATGGTCAGCCCCAAGCATGTCTGCGTGATCGGCGCCGGCGTCTCCGGCCTCGCCGCCGCAAAAGCCTTCTCCGCCCGCGGTCACAAGGTCACCATCATCGAGCGCAGCGCCGATCTCGGCGGTGTCTGGGAGCCGGCGCGCTCCTATCCGGAGGTGCAGACGCAGAGTCCGAAGGATCTCTATCGTTACACCGACCGTGCCATGCCGGAGGCCTATCCGGAATGGCCAACGGGACCGCAGGTGCACGCCTATCTCAACGACTACGCCAAAAGCTACGGTCTCAACCGGATGCTTCGCCTCAACACGAAGGTCGCAGGCATGGAGCGGCGCAACGACGGCAAGACCGGCTGGACGCTCGCGCTGTCGGACAAAAGTGGCGCGACGACGAAGGAAGATTTCGATTTCGTCGCGGTCTGCACCGGTCAGTTCAACGAGCCGCGCGAGCTAAGCCTTCCCGGTGAAGAGACTTTCAAGGCGCAGGGCGGGCAGATCCTGCATTCCTCCAAATACAACGATCACTCGATCGCCAAAGACCGCCGCGTCGTTGTACTCGGCGGCTCGAAATCGGCAACCGACATCGCGGTGAACGCGGTGAAGGCCGGCGCACGCGAGGTCACGATCGTGTTCCGCGAGCCGGTGTGGCGCATCCCCTATTTCATCGGCGGACTCGTCAACTTCAAGCGCATCCTCTACATCCGCACCCAGGAGCAGATGTTTCAGGGGTGGGGCGCGAGCGCGCTGGCGCGCATCGCGTATCGCGTCACAGCGCCCTTGGTGTGGGCGAACTGGCGCGGGCTCGAGAGCCTTTTGAAGGCGCAGCTCAAGCTGAAGCAATGCAAGATGGTGCCGAAAGAGCGGATCGAGGACGGCGTCAACTGCTCGGTGCCGATCGCAACGCCGGGCTTTTACCCGATGGTCGCTGATGGCCGCATCAAAGCCGTGTTCGGCACCTTCGACCACTACGAGGGCAACACCATCGTGATGAGCGGCGGCGAGCGCGTCGCGGCCGACGTCGCCGTGCTTGCGATCGGCTACAAGCTCGGCGTGCCGTTCCTGCCCGAGGCTTATCAGTCAAAACTGGTCGATGCCGACGGCCAGTACCGGCTCTATCGCCTGATCGCCAATCCTGATCTGCCCGACATGGGCTTCGTCGGCTTCAACTCGTCGTTCTGCACCGTGCTCTGCGCCGACCTCGCCGCCAACTGGCTGGTGCGCTTCGCCGACGGCCAGCTCGCGAACCAGCCGACCGCGCAAGCGATGCGCGACAACATCGAGATGATGCTGCACTTCAAGCGCGTCGAGCGTCCGGCCGCCGGCGTCTATGGCGGCCTGTGCGTTGCGCCTTACCACTATCGGCATTTCGACGAGCTGATCGCCGACATCGGCGCGAAGGAACAGAAGCGCAATGGCCTCGCGGAGCGCTTCCTGCCGCCCGATGCGGATGCCTATGCGAGATATCTCGCTTCGGCGCCGGACTACCGGGCGGCGGCGTGAGCAGCGTCGGATTTGGGCAGCACCGTCTCCAGATCCGAGTAGATGACATCCGCCGTGCGTTGATAGTGTTGCTGGAGCAGGGCGACAGCTTCATCGGTCTTGCGGTCGAGCACCGCCTGAAGGATCTGCACATGCTCGGTGCCCACCTTGCGGACCGGATAGGCCTTTGCGATCGACATCATGCGGTAGCGATAGAGCCGGTCGGCAAGCTGCTCGCAGAAGCCGAGCAGCGGGCGCGAGCCGCAGAGCCCGATCAACGTCGCGTGGAAGGCGCGGTGCGCTTTCTCCCAATCCGGATTGTCCTCGAACTTGTCAGGGTCGAGCGAGCGCGGCGTGCGGTCGAGCCGGTGATGCGTAACCAGGAGCGACTCCTCCCAGGCCTGGGTCGCGTTCTGCATGGACTCGCGAAGTGCGAGGCCCTCGATCCAGCAACGCGTCTTGGTCAGCTCCTGCAGTTCATCCTTGCTGACCGGCTTCACGTAGAAGCCGCGCTGCTCCATGCCGACGACGAACTCCTCCGAGGTCAGGCGGTTGAGCGCCTCGCGGAGCGGAGTCTGCCCGACATTGTAGTGCTCCATCAGGAAGCGCGACTGCAGCTTGCGTCCGGGCGCAAGACGCGTGGTCAGGATGTCGGCCTTGAGGCGCGCATAGATGCTCGTCGCCAGCGTCGCCGGCTGCTCCATCTTTTGGCTCGACAGGTCAGAGCTCATGAGAGTCACACTGATTCATCGCCATTTTTTGTACATCACCGGGCATTGCACCATAATTTATAAATTTGTTCTTTACGATCGTTTTTCTATATATTACTAGCTCGTCGACAACAACAGGCTCGATGGCTGATCCGGCGGCTCCGCCCTCGGCCTTTGACGACGAGGAAGCCCGATGTCCGATTTTCCGGTGGCGGCCTTGCGCAGCGTCGAGATCACGACGCCTCGCCTAAGTGCCTCGGCCGATTTCTACCAGAAGGTCTGGGCGCTCGATTTCGCCGCGGAAGCTGGCGGCACGATCTATCTTGCCGCCACCGGTGCGGACTTCCACGTGCTCGAACTGACGCAAGGCGAGCGCGAAGCGCTGCGCAAGGTCAGCTTTCGCGTGCGCTCGCGCGAGGATCTCGATCGCCTGTTCGCCCGCGCGCGCGAGGCCAAATGCGAGATCATCACGCCGCCCGGCCCCTCGCTTGCGCCGTCGGGCGGCGCGCATTTCGCGATCCGCGAGCCGCAGGGCTGCTGCATGGAGTTCGTCCATGGCGATCGCACCAAGGCGGCGCGCGTGATCGCTGACCGGCCCGAGCGGCTCGCGCATGTCAACATCAACAGCGCCGACATCGACAAGCTGTCGAGCTTCTACCAGGAAGTTCTCGGCTTTCGCCTGACGGACCGCTCGAAGCTGATGGCGTTCCTGTGCTGCAATAGCGATCACCACGCCGTCGTCCTTGCAGAAGCAAAGGTCAACGGTCTCAACCACATCGCCTTCCTGATGCCAGACCTGGAGTCGGTGATGCGCGGCTCCGGCCGCTTGGTTGATCACGGTTTTCCGATCGGCTGGGGGCTCGGCCGGCATGGGCCCGGCGATAACGTGTTCGCCTATTTCGTCGATCCGACCGGCGTCGTGATCGAATACACGGCTGAAGTGCTCCAGGTCGACGACAGCTACCGCGCCAAAGGACCCGCCGAATGGGTCTGGCCGCCGGGACGCTCCGATCAATGGGGCATCGCGCCGCCCAAGAGCGAGGCCTGCAAGACGGCGCAGCTCTCCGTGCCGTTCGACGCGGGTCGGCGCGCATGACGATGTCTTCAGCCAACACCGACTACGATGTGCTCGTCGTCGGCTTCGGGCCGACTGGCGCTGTCGCAAGCGCCCTGCTCGGCCAGTTCGGCCATCGCACGCTGGTCATCGACCGGCTTACCGATATCTACGACAAGCCGCGCGCGATCGCGCTCGATCACGAGATTTTCCGTCACTTCGACAATATGGGCATCGCGGACGCGATCTCGCCTTACGTCGAGCCGTTCACGGCGTCCGAGCATTTTGGCGCCGACGGCCAGTTGATCCGGCGCATCGACATGGTCGCAAAGCCCTACCCGCTCGGCTACACGCCGAGCATGGTGTTCAGCCAGCCGCCCGTGGAAGCGGAGCTCCGCCGTCACGCTTTGAGCTTTGCCTGCGTCCGAGCCGAACTCGGCGTCGAGCTGGTCGATCTCGTGCAGCGGCCAGAACGCGTCGAAGCCAAGCTGAAAGACGCGGGTGGACAGTTGCGAACGGTGACGGCGCGTTATGTGCTGGGCTGCGATGGCGCCTCGAGTACGGTGCGGCAGATCGCTGATATTGCGCTCGAAGACCTGATCTTCGACGAGCCCTGGCTCGTGGTCGACGTGCGCGTCAATCAAGGCGCTCTGGCAAAGCTGCCGCAAAACTCCGCACAGTTCTGCAATCCGGCGCGGCCCGTGAGCTTCCTGATCGGGCCCAAAAACCATCGTCGCTGGGAAATCATGCTGTTGCCGGGCGAGGACCCGCGGCAGATGGAGCGGCCGGAGAACGTCTGGTCGTTGCTCTCGCCCTGGCTCGCACCTGGCGACGGCGAGTTGTGGCGCGCGGCATCCTATCGCTTCCATGCCCTCGTCGCCGCCAACTGGCGCAACAAGCGCATCATCATTGCCGGCGACGCCGCGCATCAGCAGCCGCCCTTCATCGGCCAGGGCATGTGTCAGGGGCTTCGCGATGCGACCAACATCGTGTGGAAGCTCGATCGCGTGCTCAAGCGTACCTCGCCCGGGACGCTGCTCGACAGCTATACAACCGAACGCAAGCAGCACGTCATCGATCTGACCGGCAAGATCAAGGCGATCGGTCAGTCGATCTGCGAACGCGATCCGGCCGCTGCACGACGTCGCGACGCGCTAATTTTGGCCGATGGCGGCGGTAAACCACTCGCGCTGACGCGGCAGGAGATCATCCCGCCGCTGCGCGCAGGCTTTCTGTCGGCGCAGGACGTCGCGGCACGCGGTAGCCTGTTTCCGCAGCCGGCGATCGTGAGCGAAAGCGAACCTCGTCTGCTCGATAAGGTCACTGGTCCCGGCTTGCGCGTGTTCATCGACGGCCGCCGCAGCGACGCGTCCTCGCTCGCTGCACTCTGTGCGACATATCCCGATTTGCCCGCAACGGCCATCGCACCGGCCGGCACCGACAAGCCGGGCACGCTCGAAGAGATCGACGGCGTGCTCGCCCGCTGGTTCGACCGTCACGGCGTCGTTGCCGCGATCGTGCGGCCTGACCATTACGTGTTCGGCACCGCGCGCAACGCGTCCGAGTTCGACGACCTCCTCCGGGACATCAGCTCGCGCTTGCACGGCAATCACAATACGGACATGAGAATGGAGAAGACCACATGAAACTCGCAACCGTTGCGATCGACGGACTCACGACCTGGGGCGTCGTCGAGGGGGACAACTTTTTCGATGTCGGGGCCGTGCTCGCGTCGCGCTATGCCGATCTCCGGGCGGCCATCGCGGGTGCCCTCGCCGGCGTTGCGGATGCCAAGTCGAAGGCGGCGGCTACGCAGCTTGCGAAGCTCGTCTGGCTACCCGTCGTACCCAACCCGGACAAGATTCTCTGTGTCGGCCTGAACTACGAGACACACCGGAAGGAAACCGGTCGTGCCGAGGTCGAGCACCCAACGATCTTCTCGCGCTATTCCAACAGCCAGACCGGGCATCTGAAGCCGATCATCCGGCCGCGCGTCTCGACCGATCTCGACTTCGAGGGCGAGCTTGCGGTCATCATCGGCAAGGCCGGGCGCTACATCTCCCGCAGCGAGGCAATGGGCCACGTGGCCGGCTATGCCTGCTACAACGACGGCAGCATCCGCGATTTCCAGCGCCACACCCACCAGTTCACGCCGGGCAAGAATTTTCCGGACACCGGCGCGTTCGGCCCGTGGATGATGACGCCCGACGAGCTCGGCGAGCTCGCCGAGCTGAAGCTCACCACCCGCCTCAACGGGCAGGTCGTGCAGGAGACGCAGATCAAGCACATGATCTTCGATATCGCGCGCCAGATCGAATATTGCTCGACCTTCACGCGGCTCGAGCCGGGCGACGTCATCGTCAGCGGCACGCCGGGTGGCGTCGGCGCCAAGCGCAATCCGCCGCTGTGGATGAAGCCGGGCGACGTCGTCGAGGTCGAGATCGACAAACTCGCCGTGCTGCGCAACCCGATCGTCGACGAGGCGCGGTGAGCAATCCGCTCGCCAGGAGCTGCCTGCAACGGCCGCGGCGAAGCCCAGGCGGCTTCGCCCGCGCGCCGGCGCGCTCCTGAAGTCAAAACAGACAACAAGACAAAAGAGGGGGAACGTCATGAGCAACAGTTCAGATATCCTGGTCGGGGCGACGGGACGAACCGACACAGCACCAATCACACCCGCGTACCGCAAGCTTGTCGTCGCGTCCTCGCTCGGATCGGTGATCGAGCACTACGATTTCTTCATCTACGCCTTCACCGCGCCCGTCGTGTTCGACCGCTTCTTCTTCCCGAAGATGGATTCGACGGCGAGCATGCTTGCGGTCTACGCAACATTCGCGGTCGGCTTCGTCGCCCGCCCGCTCGGCGGCATGGTGTTCGGCCATTACGGCGACCGGCTCGGCCGCAAGGCGATGCTGACGATCACCTTCGTGCTAATGGGCGTCGCGAGCTTTTTGATCGGCTGCCTGCCGAGCTACGACGCGATCGGGCTGTTTGCGCCGATCGCGCTGGTCGCCTTGCGCTTCGTGCAGGGCTTTGCCTTCGGCGGTGAATACATGAACGCAGTGTCGTTGACGCTGGAGAATGCGCCCTCGGCACGGCGCGGCTTCTTCGCCTCCTTTGTCAACGCCTCGGGTCCGATCGGCGTAATCCTGGCGTCCGGCTTCATTGCGCTGCTCGGCTTCGTCTCGACGCCGCAGGACTTTGCGCAATGGGTCTGGCGCGTCCCCTTCGTGCTTAGCCTCGTGCTGGTGGTGCTCGGCACCTACATTCGCCTCCAGGTGGACGAGTCAACGCTGTTCAGGGCGGTCGAGGCGACGGCCGCGCGGCCGAAGGCGCCGCTGCTCGACGTGCTGCGGTCATGGAAGAAGTCAGTCCTGTTCGGCTGTCTCGCCAACATGGTGCACAGCACGTTCCAGTACATGAGCACGGTGTTCGTGCTCGGCTATGCCGTGAAGACGCTCGGCATGGCGCAGTCCAACGTCACCTTCGGCACCATGGTCGCCAACGTGCTGGAGATGTGCATGGTGCCGCTGATCGCGAGCTTTTCGGACCGGTTCGGCCGGCGCCCGTTCATGGCGCTTGGCATCCTGCTCGCCGCGGCGTGGTACCCGATCTATTTCCAGCTCGTCGCGAGCAAGGATCCGACACTGCTCATCATGGGCCTCGTCGTCTCCATCGGCATCATCCACGCATTGATGTTCGCGCCTGAAGCTGCCTTCACGGCCGAACTGTTTCCGACCGAGGTCCGCGTCAGCGGCTCCTCGCTCGGCAAGCAGCTCGGCATCATCCTCGGCGGCGGCATTGCGCCACTGGTCGGCATCGCACTGATGGGAGGAGCAGTCGGCAGCTTCACCCCGGTGATCCTCTATTTCGAAGCAATCGCGGCGTGCGCCTTCATCGGCATTGTTCTGGCGCCGGAGAGTTCAAGACGCGCCCTGTAGCGCAAGCACGCTAATGACTTGCCCCCTTCACAAGGGGGCATCTGCTTTCCGAAAGCGGCCACACCGTCTCCCCCGGCGGAATCTTTCGCACGATCTCGAAATAATCCCAAGGATATCTCGACTCCAAGGGCTTCTTCACGCGGGCGAGATACATCGTGCGGGTGACGCGGCCGTCCTCCCGAAGCGTCGCATTCTCCGAGAAGACGTCATCGATCGGGATCTCGCGCATGGCAGCAGCGACCCGGTCGGCATCGTCGGTGCCCGCCTTGGCGATGGCCTTCAGATAGTGGTGCACGGCACCGTAGACGCCGGCATGCAGCATCGATGGCGGCATGCCTGTTTTCTCCATGAACTGCTTCGACCAGGCGCGGGTCGCATCGTTCAGGTCCCAATAGGACGCGGTCGTCAGGTACGTCCCCTGCGCCGCCTCCAGACCCAGCGTGTGCACGTCCTGCAGGAACAGGATCATGGCCGCGAGATTTTGGCCACCCTTCACGATCCCGTACTCGTTCGCCTGCTTCATCGCGTTGATGGTGTCGTTGCCGGCATTGGCCAGCCCGATGACCTTGGCGCCGGAGGATTGTGCCGTCAGCAGGAACGAGGAGAAGTCCGCGCTGTTGAGCGGGTGGCGAACGCTGCCCAGCACCTTGCCGCCGGCAGCGGCAATCACGTCGCTCGCGTCCTTCTGAAGCTGCTGGCCGAAGGCATAATCGGCGGACAGGAAGAACCAGGAGGTGCCGCCGGCCTTGACCACCGCCGACGCCGTGCCGTGCGAGACACCATAGGTGTCGTAGGTCCAGTGGACGCCGAACGGCGAGCATTGCTCGTTGGTCAGCGCGGTCGTGCCCGCGCCGGAATAGAGCACGATCCGCTTCTTTTCGCGGGCGATGCCCTGGATTGCGAGAGCGACGCCGGAATTCGGCACGTCGACGATCGCATCGACGCCTTCGACATCGAACCATTGCCGGGCGATCCCGGTGCCGATATCAGCCTTGTGCTGGTGATCCGCGGCAATGACCTGGACAGGCTTGCCGAGCACGGTACCGCCGATTTCGCGAACCGCCGTCTCGGCGGCGACCAACGAGCCCTTGCCAGTGATGTCGGCGGTGACACCAGCCATGTCGGTGAGGACGCCGATCTTGACGACGTCGCCGCTCACTTGTGCTTCCGCGGCGACCGGAAGCATCAGGGCCATCAGCGCGCCGCCGAGTAGAGTTGCTCTCATCTTTTTGGTCTCTCCCCTGTCTTGTGTTTGTTGTCGTCGCCTCAGCAGCCGATCGAATCCAGCCAGGCAAGGATCAGGGTGGCCAGCTCATCGCTGTTGTCCTCGAGCATCATCATGTGACCGTTGCCGGTGATGCCGCGATCCGGCAGCCACACATGTTCGGCGCCGAAATAATTGGCGGTAGCCTCATCGACCTCACGGGGATGGCGCGGATCGCATTCACCCGTGATGATCAGGATGCGATGGGCGCGGAGCTTCTCCGGTTCAAACAGTTTGAGCCCGCGTCCGCCGATGTTGAAACGTTCGTTCAAGAGGCGCGCGCTTTCCGGCACGATGGAAGCGAAATAGTCGTTGAAGGCGTTTGACGGGAAACGCTGCGTGTTGGCCCAGTAGGCGGCAGCAAACTCGGCGTTCAGCCGCACCGGCCGATCCTCCAGCGCATAGACCGGCCGCCCCGCCCTTGCATCGTCGCGGAGCGCCAGGATCGCAGCCGGATCGTCGGGCAGATCCCGCAGCAGGTTGGCAGGCGGCCCGGGCGCAATGCCGACGATCGTACTGACGAGATCGGGGCAGTGTTCCGTCATCCACCAGGCCATCGGACCGCTCGCCGAGTGCACGAGCAGCACGGCTGGACCAATTTCCTCGAGCAAAACGAGCAGCGATCTGGCGATGTCCTCAGTGCCAAGCGTCGGGAAATCCTCTCCCTGCGGGGAGCGGCCGTGGCCAGGCCAATCCGGCACGAACACGTGCCGGCCCTCATCCGCAAATCGCGGTGCCCAGCCGGGCCGCCGATCCGGGGTGGCGAGGTAACACGTCCCGGTATGCGCCGCGCCGTGCACCATGACGACCGGAGCCTTGCCCGGCAGCCCGTGCGGCGGCCGCACATGGTCGACGAAGATCGGATGCGCCTCGGTGCCCGAATAGAAGCACGGCGCTCCCTCCTCGATCGACCCCGCCGCGTACCTGCGTCGCGACGGCGAAATATGCCCTCGATCGTCCACAGCTAACGCGCTCCTCCGGTTCTTGTCGTATCCGGCGCGATGTTAAGGTGATATCGAGCCAGAACGCAATGAGAAAGTCACATATGAGACTATCCTGGAAAAGCCGAAATGGCGCTGCGGCGCGCAACCAGCCCGAACAGGGCGCGAGCGGCATGGCGTCCGTGCTCGGCGGCACCAAGATCAGGATCGCCTACAAGATGGGCTACGTCCTGAATTTCTACCGGGAGCCTTCGTTTCGGAAGATCGAGATGGACCTCGGCATCACCCGACCCGAGATCGTCACGCTCATCTTCCTCAATTATCGCGAGGGCGTGACCGCGAGCGAGATCTGCGAATTCTCCGGCCACCTCAAGGCCAATATCAGCCGCGGAATCATTTCGTTGGAGAAGAAGAAGCTGATACGTCGCGACATCGACACGACCGACAATCGCCGCCAGCAACTCTATTTGACGCCGGCCGGCCGCGCCCTCTACGCAAAGTACATCCCCGCCTTGCGCAAGCGCGAGCGCGCGATGCTCTCATGCCTGTCCGCCGCCGAACGCAAGCAGTTCGAGGGCCTGCTGGACAAGCTCGCAGAGCACGTCCCGCATTGGTCGGCGGTCGACGAATTGTGACCGGACGAATTGTGAGCGGACGAGATGACTCCGCGCGCCAGAGGCATAAATGGCAGCCGGGAAAGTCCGGCCGCGGTCTGCGATTTTGGATTGTCCAGGCTACTGGCGGATGCGACATTGGAGCACCGAAAGGGATATCTGAACTGTGACTACGATGGGTCTCACGGCGCTTGATCTCGGGCTTCGCGGCGCGGCAAGCGGCGTGTTTCTCCTGATGGTGCTCGTGCTGCTGCGGCTCCGCCCCTTCAACAAGCACGTGCTGCTTGGCATCGCGATGTCGGCGGGCGGCGCGGCCTTCGCGATCGCGACCGCACCGTTCATCCCGAAATCGTCGCTCTGGTGGACGTTGTCGATCCTGTCCGGGCAACCCGTCGTGATCTGGCTGTGGGCAAGGATCACGTTCGAAGACGATTTCGTCCCCCTGCTTCGGCACGGCGCATTGTGGCTTGTCATCGTCGGTTTCAGCTTTGCGGTCAGCCTCACCTGGACGAGCTATCCGACCTTCTCGCACCGCGGCGCCGATGCGCTGGCCGCCGTCGTCGTTCTGCTGATGCTGTCCGCCGCCGTCCATATGGTGAAGACATGGCGTGCCGATTTGGTCACCCAGCGGCGCCGGTTGCGCACCGCGGCACTCGTCATCAACCTCGTCTTCGTCGTCCTCATCGCCGCATCAGGCCTGCCCCCTCCGCCCGTCACCGGTGTCGGAATATCCGGCAGCCTTGCTACAGCGGCCGGCTTGTTCATGCTGGCAATGCTCGGGGGCTTCGGTCTGTTCAATGCCCAGATCACCGCGGCTCCGCGCGACGCGACCGCGGCAATCGCTTCGCCCAATGCTGATAGCGAAGTCGCCGCCGCCCCGAACGGGGGTGATCGCGCATCCATCGCCCCGGCGCTGCTGCGCCGTCTCGACAATCTGATGACCGTGGAGCGCGTATACCGGCAGGAAGGACTCTCGATCGGCCGGCTGGCGGCCATGCTCGATCTGCCGGAGTACCGGCTCCGCGAGGCGATCAACGAGGGGCTGGGCTATCGCAATTTCAACGTCTTTCTCAACAACTACCGGATCGAGGACGCCAAGGCGGCACTGTCCGATCAGAGCCAGCGCGATGTCCCGGTCCTGACCATCGCCATGGACGCCGGCTTCCAGTCGATCGGACCCTTCAACCGCGCCTTCAAGGCTGCAACGGGTATGACGCCGACCGAATTCCGGCGCGACGCTCTGGCCCGCGCGCAGGAAACCGAGGCGGAAAGCGGGACCAATCGCAAAATCGGCCAGTCCCGCCAAGGATTCGGCTAGCAGAATTGTGGATCGGGCAAGAGCAGATCTGCGCCGTCAGGCAGGCTCGCCTACGACGCTGTCCCTCCCATCCCCGAGGCCTTCATGTCCAGCCCGACCGCTCCCGCCGCGGAACGTCTCCACGCCCTCGACGCCGTCAGGGGTTTTGCGCTCCTGCTCGGCATCGTCCTGCACGCAACGCTCTCCTTCGTCCCGGCGCCGACACGGTTCTGGGTGATCCAGGACATCCAGCCCAGCACGACATTGGCGCTTCTGTTCTTCGTCATCCACGTGTTCCGGATGACGACGTTCTTCGTCATGGCCGGCTTTTTCGCCCATATGAGCTTCCATCGCCGCGGGCCGCTCGGCTTCGTGACCGACCGGCTCCAGCGGATTGGGCTGCCGCTCCTCGTCGGCTGGCCGATCATTTTCGCTGCGATGGTAGCCGTCACGATCTGGGCCAGCGACTTCCTGCATGGCGGACCGGTGTCGGGCAGTCCCTGGCCGCCGGCGCTACCAAAATTTCCCCTCGCCCATTTCTGGTTTCTCTACGTGCTGCTGGAACTCTATGCCGCCACGCTGCTCCTGCGCGGCGGCATCGTCCGGCTGGACCCGACCGGCCGGTTTCGCGCCGGCGTCGACCAGTTGATCGCCCACCTCATGGCAAGCCGGTTGGCGCCTCTGCTTCTCGCCGTGCCGATCGGCCTCGCCCTCAGTCTCGATCCGAAATGGATCGGCTGGTTCGGCGTCCGCACGCCGGATCAGTCTTTCCTGACCAACACGCAGGCGCTGATCGGATACGGCGTCGCGTTCGGCTTCGGTTGGCTGCTGCATCGCCAGGTCGATCTGCTCGGCATCTTGAGGACGCGCTGGCTTTCCAATCTGATCGCCGCCGTCATTCTGATCGCGATCAGCTTCCTGCTGACGCTTGTGCTGTCTTCCCCGGCCGCGCGGGCCTTGCCGGTCAACGTCGGAACGATCAGGCTCGCCAGCGCCATCTGTTACGCGCCTGCGATCTGGACGACGACCTTTGCCAGCATCGGGCTTGCGCTGCGGTTTCTGTCCGGCTTCAGCCCGGCGCGGCGCTATCTCGCCGATTCCTCCTATTGGCTCTATCTCATCCATATGCCGATCGTCATGGCGCTCCAGGTCGCAGTCTCCCAGCTCGATTGGGCCTGGCCGTTCAAATTCGCGGCCATTCTCCTGGTCGCCATTCCGGTGATGCTGGCGAGCTATCAATGGATGGTGCGTTACACCTTCATCGGCACGGTGCTGAACGGCCGCCGCTTGCGGCGTGAGACACCACTCGCAGTTGCCTCCACGAGCCCCGCTGCGCCGTGACGCCGCGAGCTCAGGGCTCCGGCTGAGCGCCGTCCGTCAGCGTCTTGAGGAAGGCGATGATGTCGGCTTCGTCCTGCGCCGTCATCGCCGGCGTATCGCCGAGGTGGCGGTCGAAGGGTGGATCGCTGACGTCGACATTGGCGTGATACTTCGCCGGCAGATCGTCGTATTTCTGCACCGTCCCATCGGCTCCGCGCGGAAACACTTTTTCCGGATTGGTGTCGCGGAAATTGTAGAAGTCCATCACCTCTTCGAGCGTGCGGAAGACGCCATTGTGGAAGAAGGCGCGGCGTATCGCCGTGTTGCGCAAGGTCGGCGTCAGGAACATGCTGCAATATTGCGTCTGCTCGGCGATATCGGTGCGATACGGGCCGCAGGCACCGAGATCGAAATGATCGGGGTCGCGGTTGCGCGCGAGCGCGGCATTGCGCGGCGCTCCGAGCGCTTCGTATTGATGGTCCGTGAACAGCGGCGGCAGACCATCGCGAGTCGGCGCCGAGGTGTGGCAGCCGGCGCAATTGGCCTTCTCAGGGTCGTTGAACAATTTGAGGCCGCGCAGCTCACTCTCGGAAAGCCGCGCCTTGCCCTCCAGCCAATAATCGTACTTGCTCGTATAGGGATGGAAGCTCGGCTCTTCCACCTGATAGCGCGCGACGGCGAACATTGCCTCTGCGACCAGCAGCCGCTGGTTTTCGAGCACGCCGGCACCGAACAGCTCGGTGAAACGCGGGACGTAAGCTGCGCGGCGCAACTTGTCCGCCACCACCTCGATGCTGCCGGCGTCCATCTCGTTGGGATCGAGCAGCGGACTGATCGCCTGCTGCTGGAGCGTGTCGGCGCGCCCGTCCCAGAACAGGCCGCCTTGCGGCACGATGTTCGCCGCCGAGCCGGCACCGCCGGCGACTTTCGTCGCGCGCGCGGCCTGCTGACCGAGCGCGGCCATCTGCGCGAGATCAATCACGTTGTCGTCGTCGCCCTTGTCGGGGCCGATGCTGAAATTCGGTTGTCGCTCGAGATAAGTCAGCGAGGGAACGGCACGCGCACCTTGCTGCGACATCGTCTGCCCGCCGAGCATCACCGGGCCGTCGTTCGGCGGACCGTAGGCGTGGTCCGGGCTGTGGCACGATGCGCAGGACAGCGCGCCGGACGAGGAGAGCGAGGCGTCGTAGAATATCTCGCGCCCAAGCTGCGCCATCGCAGTTAACGGCGCGACGGGCGGACGCATGAGGCGAACCGGATTCGGATTCGCACCCGGGCGTTCTTGCGTCTCCGCCGCAACGACGACGCCGGCCATGCAAAGCAGGCCGGCGCCGATGAGCCACACGATGCGGCTGTTCATACGGGGTCCGATAGTCTTAGTGATGATGGTGCTCGTCCGGCGGGCTGACCACGACCGTGCCGGAGGTCGGGTCGAGGAACAGCGCGTCGATCCTGAGATCGTGGCCATGGTCCCGATCGAAATCGAACAAGTCCATGATCGAACCAGCCGTTGCATCGAACGAGCCGCCGCCCAGGCGCTTGCCCTTCAGCCAGTTGTCTTCGATGAACCGCACCACCGAAGCCTGCGAGATGGCGGTGTGGCTGACGAAGTTGGTCTTGGCGTAGGGCGAGATCACGATGAAGGGCACGCGGGTGGCGGGACCGCAACGGCCGTTCACCGGCTTGCCGCCGACGCCGTTCTGCTGAGGCTGCTTGGCGGCGCCGAGGCCGCACTGGCCGGGACCGTTGAGCTGATCGGCAGTCGAGTCGTAGGAGGCGCTGGTCGGCGTGGCGTAAGCGTGGTCGTACCAGCCGTCGGAGTCGTCATAGGTGATGATGACAGCGGTCTCGCGCCACTCCGGCTGCTTCTGGAGGAAGTTGATCAGGTCAACAGTTCCCTGCTGCTCGTCGAGGGGATCGGAATAGCCGGCATGGCCATCCTGATAAGCAGGCAGTTTGACGTAGGACACCGCCGGGAGATTGCCCGCCTTCACCGCCGCGTAGAAATCTTCGAGATCGTAGCCGTGATTGGCGGGATCGAGGGTCTTGCCATCCTTCTCATAGGTGTGGCCGATCGCATGGACCGAGCTCGGCCGCAAATGGTTCGGATTGGCGGTCGACTTGTAGAACTGGAACCAGGCGTGGTGCGGAACATAGTCGGCCTTGGTAGCGCCGACGACGGTCGAGAACGAGCTGCGTGCGCAACCGGTGGTACCGTTCGAGTTGGTAACGGAAAGATCGAATCCGCCCATGAACGAGCCCCAGCTAATGCCGGAATCGTTGAGCAGGTCGCCGATGTTCTTGCCGCTCATCGTGACCTGCGTCGTATAGCCCGGGGTGCTGCAAGGGTCATAGGCAGGACCAGGGTCGCCGATCACCGTGAGGCCTCCTTGGCCGTCCGGGATGATTTGCGTCGCTGCATTGCCGAGCACCGCCACTGCGCCATTGGTCTGGCCCGAAATCACGTTCAGCGCGCCGACCGTCGACGGACCATAGGTGTCGGTATAGGCATTGTCGTTCATCGAGAAGTGCTGCGCGTAGTTCCAGAACGCCGTGACGGTGTTGCCGTCGAAATAGCCCATCACCTGGCCGGTGGTGCCGAAAGCGCCGACGCCGCCAGCTGTGCCGCGCCCGGTATATTTCGGAAACAGATCGGCCTTGCCGTTGTCATAGGCCTGCTGTTCCGGCGTGTAGGCGTGGTTCTGCGACTGCGTGTTGGCCTGGGTGCGGTCAAGACGGAAAGGATTCGTCGCGCCGGCGCCGTTGGCCGTGTTGGTGTAGTTCGGATTGTTGGTCAGCAAATTGGCGTTGGCGAGGTTGTTCACCTTCGGCGTATGCGGCTTTGCAACGAAGGGAATCGCGCCCGACGGATTGGTCGCATTCGGATACGTTGCGAAATAATTGTCGAAAGAGCGGTTCTCGTTGAAGATGACCACGAGATGCTTGATCGGCGTCTCGGTGTGGTGATGGCGATGATCGCGGTCGAAGTCGTCCTGACCGAATACCGGCGAGCCGCACACGACCGCCGTCGCGACCGCGAGAATCGCGGTCGTGCCGAGAAGTTTGTTTTTCATTCTATTGCCCCAAGATCAAAAAATATGACATCGACGCGCGGCAAACTAGCCGCCGTGAATGACAGGTCTGTGTCGGTTTGACGCAGTTCGCGGCATGTCCCATCGCGAGGCTGCGTCTTTTTTGGGCGGCGAGTTCAGCCGAGATCTTCGGCGCGCTCGTTTCGACGAAAGAACGACCTACTCCGTGCGGATCGGTGCGTCCTTCAAGCCGTTGACATCGAAGGCCTTGCGCAAGGTGCCATTGGCGAGCGCATCGGTCATGAACTTGGTGACGAATGCCAGCGCCTGCGAATGGCCGAGCGGCACCGCGACCGCAGTGACCGTCTTCTTGAAGGTCTCGTCCAGCACCCGCGTGCCGGGAATTTTTTGCGCCATCTTGTTGAGCTGGTCGCGCGACAGCGCAAAGGCGTCGATCTCGCCGTTCTTCAGGAGTTCGAAGATCTCGTCATAGGTCTGATAGCCCGTCACCTTCGCGTGCTTCAGATGCGCGACCGCGCCGCGCATCGTGGTCGTGGCGTTGACGGCAGCGACCTTCACGTCGGGCTGATCGAGCATCGCGAAGCTGGTGATGCCCGATCCTGGCTTGATGATATAGGTCGCATCCGCGACCTCGTAGATCGGGCCGAACGCCATCCTGGTCTCGCGCTCGGGATCCTTCGGCAGGAACGTGACGTCCCAGCTCCCCTTCGCAGCCGCGTCGGTGATCTGTCCGGAATTGTTGTGCACCACATATTCGACTGCTACGCCAAGCTCGGCCGCCATCGCCTTGCCGAGGTCGACGGGCACGCCGGCGAAGCCTGCTTCGGTCCTGGTCGACCAGAACGCGCCGCCCGCCGGGCTGATAGCGATGGCGACGCGCAATTTGCCCGTCGGCGCAATCTCGGCCTTGAGATCCTCCGCCATCACCGGCATGGCCATTATCGCGGCGAGCGCGAGGCCAGCGCAGGCCGGCCAGATCGAAATCGGCATGTCGTCAGTCTCCCCATCGGCTCGTCCATCATCCGCAGCCCGTCGAAATTGTGGTCGATCATGCGCCCGGTGAAAAGCGGATTTGGCAGAATTACAGACAAAACTGTCACATGTCGCGCCTCGCTTCGCAGTGCAAGACCATCGCGCCGTCACGGCTATGGTGTTCCACGGCTCCCCGTTTGTTGCTATCAAATCGCGGAGGCGACCTGCCGCAGGCCAACAACAGACGGGGAACACCGCAATGACGCGCGCGAATCTCGCTTGTCCCGCACGGCACGATCAACGGTCCGGACCGATCGGGCGGCTCCTCGCTGCGATGACGACCCTCCTTGCGCTTGGCGGCTGCGATCAGAAGAACGTCTACGCGCCGCCGCCGCCGCCCAAGGTGGATGTCGCAGTGCCCGTGCAGCGCGCGGTGACTCGCTATGTCGAGGCCACCGGCAACACCGCGCCGATCAAGAGCGTCGACCTCGTCGCACGCGTGCAGGGCTTCTTGCAGACGATCGACTACCAGGACGGCACCTTCGTCAAGGAAGGCACACAGCTCTTCACGATCGAGCCCGAGACCTACAAGCTCAAGCTCGAGCAGGCGCAGGCGGCGGAAGTCGGCGCGCAGGCTACGGTCAAGCAGGCAGAAGCCGATTTCAAGCGGCAGACCGAGCTCGTGCAGCGGCAGGCGGTGTCGCAGTCGACGCTGGATACCTCCACTTCCACCCGCGACAATGCCCAGGCCAGCCTGCAGCAGGCCCAGGCCAATACGCGTCTCGCGGCGATTAACTATGGCTACACCAAGGTCAGCGCACCGTTCGACGGCATCGTCACCGCGCACCTGGTCTCGGTCGGCGAGCTCGTCGGCGTCTCTTCCCCGACGCAGCTCGCGACCATCGTGGCGCTGGACCCGATCTGGGTGAACTTCACGGTCAACGAGCAGGACGTCCTGCGTATTCGCGCCGAGGCGCTGCGGCGTGGACTGACCGTCGCCGACCTCAAGCAGTTGCCGGTCGAGGTTGGGCTGCAGACGGAGACGGGCTATCCGCATGAGGGCCACCTCGACTATGTCTCGCCCACTCTCAATTCGTCGACCGGCACGCTCGCCGTGCGGGGCCTCGTTCCCAATGACAAGCGGGTGTTGCTGCCCGGCTACTTCGTCCGAGTCCGGGTGCCCTTCGAACAGGACAAGAATGCGCTCCTTGTTCCTGACACCGCGCTCGGCAGCGATCAGGGCGGCCGTTATCTCCTGGTGGTCAACAAGGAGAACACGGTCGAGCAGCGCAAGGTGCAGATCGGCGCCCTGGACAATGGTCTGCGCGTGATCGAAAGCGGCCTGCAGCCGGACGACCGTATCGTGATCGCTGGGCTGCTGCGGGTCATCCCGGGCCAGAAGATCGATCCCCAATTAACGAAGATCGAGCAACCACAGGCGTCTGCCAAGTAGGAGCAGTCGGCCATGATCTCAAAATTCTTCATCGAGCGGCCGGTCCTCTCGAACGTCATCGCGCTCCTGATGATCCTGATCGGCGGCGTCGCGCTGTTCAATCTCGCGATCGCCCAATATCCCGACGTGGTGCCGCCCACCGTTCAGGTCACCACCCGCTACCCCGGCGCCAGCGCCAAGACGGTGATCGACACGGTCGCGCTGCCGATCGAACAACAGGTCAACGGTGTCGAGGACATGCTCTACATGCAGTCCTACAGCGGCTCCGACGGCACCTACACGTTGACCGTGACCTTCAAGATCGGCACCGACCTCAACTTTGCGCAGGTGCTGGTGCAGAACCGCGTCTCCAGCGCGCTCGCACAACTGCCGCAGTCCGTTCAGAACCAGGGCGTCACCGTTCAGAAGCGGTCGACCGCGATTCTGCTGTTCGTGACGCTCACGTCGCCGGATTCCCGATTCGACAGCCTGTATTTGAGCAACTACGCCACCATCAATATCCGCGACGAGCTGTCCCGCCTGCCAGGCGTCGGCAACGTCACGGTGTTCGGCGCCGGCCAGTATTCGATGCGGGTATGGCTCGATCCCAACAAGCTGCTGGCCCGCGATCTGGTGCCGCAGGACGTCATCAATGCGATCCAGCAGCAGAGCCAGCAGGTCTCGGCCGGCCAGGTCGGCGCCCCCCCGACGCCGCCGGGTCAGGCGTTCCAGTACACACTCAACGTCAGCGGCCGGCTCGACGACACCACCCAGTTCGAGAACATCATCGTCAAGACCGGCACCAGCGGCGATGTCACGCGCGTGCGCGACGTCGGCTGGGTCGAGCTGGGCGCGCAGACCTACAGCCAGATCTTCTCGCTCAACAAGCAGCCCGCCACCGGCATCGGCGTATTCCAATCGCCCGGCGCCAATGCGCTGCAGGTCGAGCAGGCCGTCGAAAAGAAGATGGCGGAACTCGCCAAGCGATTTCCGGAAGGCATCAAATACGACACACCGTTCGACACCACCAAATTCGTGCAGGCTTCCGTGCATGAGGTCTACATGACCCTGATCGAGGCCGGTCTGCTCGTGCTGGTCGTGATCCTGGTGTTCCTGCAGGACTGGCGCGCGATGCTGGTGCCGGCGACGACCGTGCCGGTGACCATCATCGGCGCCTTCGCCGCGATGGCTGCGCTCGGCTTCACCATCAACATGTCGACGCTGTTTGCGATCGTGCTCGCGATCGGCATCGTCGTCGACGACGCGATCGTCGTGGTGGAAGGCGCCGCCCACAACATCGAGCAGGGCATGAACGGTCACGATGCCGCGATCCGGGCGATGGACCAGCTGTTCGCGCCGATCGTCGGCATCACCTTGGTGCTGATCTCGGTGTTCCTTCCGGCGTCCTTCCTCGCTGGGCTCACGGGTCGCATCTATTCACAATTTGCACTGGTGATCGCCGCGACCGCGCTCCTGAGCGCCATCAACGCGGCGACGCTGAAACCGACGCAGTGCGCACTATGGCTACGGCCAACGGTGCCGCCCGAGCAGCGCAACTTCTTCTACCGCGGCTTCAACGCCATCTATAACCGCGTCGAGCGGGGCTATATCCGGCTGATCGGCGCGCTGGTCAGGAACAGCACCATCTCGGTCGCGGTTGCGCTGATTCTGATCGGCATCGGCGGCTACGGCCTGTCGCGCGTGCCGACCGGCTTCCTGCCGATCGAGGACCAGGGCTATCTGATCGCTGCTGTGCAGCTTCCCGATGGCGCATCGCTCGAGCGGACCCAGAAGGTGCTCGACAAAGCGAGCGCGCTCATCACGGACACGCCGGGCGTTCAGCAGGTCATCACCATTGCCGGCATCTCCGCGCTCGATAACAGCGCGAGCCTCGCCAACGCGGGCGTCGCCTACATCATCCTGAAGGACTGGGACGCGCGGGGCAAAGGCGAGGATCTGCGCTCGCTGGTGTTTGGCCTGAACGACAAGCTCGCGACCGTCATGGAGGCGCGCACGCTGGTGCTGCCGCCGCCGCCCATCCAGGGCATCGGCAACGCGGCCGGCTTCTCGATGCAGGTCGAGCTGCGCGACGGCAATAGCGACTTTGCAAAACTCCAGGCCATCACCGGCGCGATGGTATCTAACGCCCAGAGCCAGAGCGCGCTCCAGCGCGTCTCGTCCTCGTTCCGCTCGGCGGTGCCGCAATTCAACGTCGAGATCGACCGCATCAAGACCCAGACCCTGCACGTGACGACGGACCAGGTGTTCTCGGCGCTGTCGACCTATCTCGGCTCGTCCTACGTCAACCAGTTCAACAAGTTCGGCCGCGTGTTCCAGGTCTATACACAGGCCGACCCGGCGTTCCGCGTCACCGAGCGCGACATCGCCAACATGCAGGTGCGCAACTCGAACGGCGACATGATCCCGATCGGCACCGTCGCCACGATCACGCCGGCCACGGGCCCGTCGCTGATCAGCCTCTACAATCTCTATCCCTCCTCGACCATCGTCGGCCTGCCGGCGCAGGGCTATTCCTCCGGCGAATCCCTGCAGCTCATGGAGGAGATCGCTGACAAGACGCTGCCGCCCGGCACCGGCTTCGAATGGACCGCGATGTCCTATCAGGAGAAGGCCGTCTCCAACCAGATCTACTGGGTATTCGGCCTTGCCATGCTGCTGGTCTATCTCGTGCTCTGCGGCCAGTATGAAAGCTGGTACGCGCCGATCTCGGTGATCCTTGCCGTGCCTCTGTCGCTGATCGGGCCGATGCTGGTGCTCAATGGCCTCAAGATCGACAACAACCTCTATTGCCAGATCGGTCTGATCCTCCTGATCGCGCTGTCGGCGAAGAACGCGATCCTGATCGTCGAGGTCGGTCTGGAGCTGCACGTCCGCGACGGCAAGCCGCTCGTGGAGTCCGCAATCGAGGCGGCGCGCGCCCGCTTCCGGCCGATCCTGATGACGTCGTTCGCCTTCATCCTCGGCGTCGTGCCGCTGGTGCTCGCAACCGGTGCCGGCGCCAGCGCCCGCAAGTCGATCGGCATCACGGTGTTTTCGGGCATGCTGGCCTCGACCTGCCTCGCGGTACTGTTCGTACCCGCCTTCTTCGTGGTGGTGCAACGCTTCGAGAACTGGCGTGGGTCGAAGAAGAAAGCGCCGGTGGCGCAGCCGGTCGCGGAGGCGAAATCCTAGCGTTCTCCTCTCCCATCGGGGAGAGAAACAAAAAGTCGAAAACAACCCCATGCAAAGTAGCCGATGACGCCGGCACGGCAACTTCGTATTTTACGAAACAATTTGACACGTCGGGCAAATCAGGTGCATGATGTCATCATGGCAGCACGTGAGGGACGACCCAGCCGGACCCGCTGCTGGCTCTCGCGACTAGCAGGCGGCTCTCGGACGAAGATGGTGATGTCCGGTGTTGTGCATGGCCGACGAGAGAGCGGAAGTCGCGCTCGGTGCGGCGTCCACTTTGCCGCCGGCTGTCGCTTCGGCGATGCCGCCAGTTCCGCAGACAAAGAAGCTGCATCCGTTCGAGGCGCAACTGTTGAACTCAACAAGGTTCGAAAATCTTGGCCCCGGGTATGCTCGCCGGGCGTACGTAACCACCAACTCTCGATCCTGAGTCTCCGGGAACGGCGTTCGGATCTGGCACGCCCCCACGATCAGTGTGCACCGCGCGTGTAGAGCGGCGATGCTTGTGACACACGACCCAACTCGGACATGAGCCATGTGCTTCCCACAAATAGATAAACATGGCTGACCAGTCGACGCCGGCGCGGCATGTTATCCTGGTGTTGAGTGCGAAGGGGCGACCGGATAATTTCTTCTCATTGGTATTTGAACCCACTATTCGAACCTCCATTTAAGGCGCCCCGGTCATTTAAGAATCTCCGGTCATCGACGAGGGAGGGTCAACATGACCAAGAGCACGATCTCGGAGAGCATGCCGACGATAGCGCTGCACGATCAGGGCGTGCCCGACACGCCGCTTGCGAAAAAACCGCTCGTCCCGAAACCGGGCGCAGCGAGCAAGGGCCGGAACCTGCGCGCGCGGCTCCCTTTCGATCGCGTCGTTCTGCTGCTGCAGGGGGGCGGCGCGCTCGGCGCCTACCAGGCGGGCGTCTATCAGGCCTTGGCCGAGACCGGACTTCATCCCGACTGGGTCGTCGGCATTTCGATCGGCGCCATCAACGCCGCCATCATCGCCGGCAATGCGCCCGAGAGACGCGTCGACAGGCTGCGCGAATTCTGGGAGGAAATCACTGCCTCTGCCATGGGATTCGACGCCGACGTCGTCGGTCTTTTTGAACGAGGCGAGGCTGCGCGCGCTCTCGCCAATCAGGTGAGCGCGGCCACGGTTGCCTGCGCGGGAACGCCGGGATTCTTCAGGCCGCGACTCCCTAATCCGTGGCTTCATCCGCCCGGTACGATCGAGGCGACGAGCTACTATGACACGCGGCCGCTGAAAGCCACGCTCGAGCGCTTCGTCGACTTCGACCTCGTAAACTCCGACAATTGTGACACGCGTCTCAGCCTCGGCGCGGTGAATGTGCGAAGCGGCAACCTGGTTTACTTCGACCCCGGGACGCAGGTGATCGTACCCGAGCATGTGATGGCCAGCGGCGCGCTGCCGCCCGGCTTCCCTGCCATCGAGATCGAGGGCGAGCACTATTGGGATGGTGGCCTCGTCTCGAACACGCCGCTCCAGTGGCTTGTGACGAACACGCGCGTGACGGGCCAGCGGATGCCTGACGCTCTCGTGTTTCAGGTCGATCTGTGGAGCGCACGCGGCGAGTTCCCGCGCAACCTCGCGGAAGTCGCGACCCGTCAGAAGGAGATCCAATACTCGAGCCGCACCCGCGCCTTCACGAATTTCCTCAAGCTGCTGCACAGGGTGGAATCTTCCGTCGCCACGCTCCTTGACCAGCTGCCGGACGAGTTCAAGCGAAGCGATGAAGCCAAGTTCCTGGCCTCGAGCTCGCAACGCCGTGCTTACAACCTCGTGCACCTCATCTATCGACCGAGGGGCTACGAAGGCGACTCGAAAGACTATGAGTTCTCCCGGATGTCCATGGCGGAGCATTGGCGTTCCGGCTACCACGACGCCATGCGCACGCTGCGCCATCCCGAGGTACTCGAGCGCGCCGGCAATGGCCACGAGTTGACCATCTTCGACTTTAGCGGTGATCGCGATTGAGCCGCGGGCCGCGAGACGCGGCGCCCCTTCGACACACATACATCAGGAGATTCAGCGATGAGAGAAAACGACATTCGCGAGCGAGCATTTGCGATGCCATTGACGAGCCCGGCCTATCCGCCGGGGCCCTATCGCTTCGTCAATCGCGAGTATCTGATCATTACCTACCGAACCGATCCGGAGAAGCTGCGCGCACTGGTGCCGGAGCCACTTGTGTCGGACGGCGACATAGTCAAATACGAGTTCATCCGCATGCCGGATTCGACCGGCTTCGGCGACTACACCGAGACGGGCCAGGTCATTCCGGTCACGTTCCGCGGCCGCCAGGGCGGCTATTCGCACTGCATGTTCCTCAACGACGAGGGGCCGATCGCCGGCGGCCGCGAGCTCTGGGGCTTCCCCAAGAAGCTCGCCGATCCTACGCTACACATCGAGATCGACGCGCTTGTCGGCACGCTCGACTACGGCCCGGTGCGCATCGCCACCGGCTCAATGGGCTACAAGCACAAGACTTCGGATTTGGCGGCGGTGAAGGCATCGCTCGCGGCGCCGAACTTCCTCCTCAAGATCATTCCGCATGTCGACGGCACACCGCGCATCTGCGAGCTCGTCGAGTACTATCTCGAGGACATTACCGTCAAAGGCGCCTGGACCGGCCCGGCCGCGCTCGACCTCCACGCGCATGCGCTGGCACCGGTGGCCGAACTGCCAGTGCTCGAGGTCTTGTCGGGCGTCCACGTTATCGCCGATCTGACCCTCGGCCTGGGCAAGGTCGTGCACGACTACTTGCGCTGAAAGGCGAAGGCTGGCTCATGCAGCCCGCGCGCGTCTCAAGCGCAGTTCGCCGTCTTCAAGGACGTCTTGCGGGCGGTCCCACCTCACGCCTGAACTGAGAGCGCCGACCTACGCCGCATTGGTGATGACGTCGTTCGCCTTCATCCTCGGCGTCGTGCGGCTGGTGCTCGCAACCGGCGCTGGCGCCAGCGCCCGCAAGTCGATCGGCGTCACCGTGTTTTCGGGCATGCTGGCCCCGACCTGCCGTGTTACCCTCCGTTGGTCGTCCTCAAGCGTTGATTGAGGATCGAATGAAGCGGCGGGAGTTCAGAGCACCAAGAGGAGGGTGAAATGAACAAACTGTTCAACACTGCGCTCACGTTGGTTGGTACAGGTGGGTTCGCTATCTCGTTTGTCACTCCGGTACCGGCGGAAACCGAACAAGTTCACTTCTACAACTCGCCTGCGGCGGCAGCGGCGAAATTGCCATTCAGTCAGGCAGTACGGGTTGGAGACGTTTTGTATATGTCAGGGGCAATCGGCGTCTTGCCGGGCAAAATGGAGTTGGCTTCGGGTGGGATAGAACCGGAGACGAAGCAGACGATGGAGAATATCGGAGAGGTCTTGAAGGGAAACGGCCTGACTTTCGACGACGTTTTCAAATGCACCGCAATGCTCGCGGACATGTCAAAATGGGGTGCATTCAACAAGGTTTATGTGACGTATTTCAAACCAGAGCATATGCCCGCGCGTTCCGCGCTGGGCGCTAACGGTTTGGCTTTGGGTGCCCAAGTAGAGTTGGAATGCTGGGCGTTCGCCCGCAAATAGGTGGTTGGTCGGATGCGATCACTCTGACGCTGGATGACCGCTTCTGGCCCATGACGTCGATCCCGGAAGTGCTCGGTATGGCCGCTGTTGAAGGATAACCGGGCCACCTTGCGAAAGCGCGAGGTCCACGACGCGTAGTGCAAGATCGTGGTGTGTTACGGACTTGCCGATTGGTGTGGGTGGCGGGCTGCGGCGACACAGCGCCACGGGAGGCAGTAATGCCATCGTCATCGGCCGTGCCGCGGCGCTCGGCAAGCCAAGCACAGAGCACGCGGTGCTCCCACGCGCACAACGCCTCAGATGTCATTGCTTGCTGGCTGCCGATGCCGACATCGTGGCGGCTTGGAGGCTCTGCTGCCAATACAACTCGATTTGCTGAATCAACGCGGCCGGCAAGGGAACGTAGTTGAGCATTTCTGCCTGGGATCTGCCGCTTTCTAGGGACCAGCGAACGAAGTCGACGGTGGTTTCCGCCCTCTCCGGCGACTTCGGTTGCTTGTGCATCAACACGAATGTCGTGGCCGTGATGGGGTATGCATCTTCCCCGGGAGCATTGGTGAGAACGAGATAGAAATCTTTCGCCGTCGTCCAGGCTGCGCTCGAGGCTGCTGCCTGGAATGATGCGGCATTGGGGCTGACGAAGTTGCCGGCGCTGTTCTGCACCGCGCCGAAGGAGATCCTGTCGAGCCGTTGCAGCGCGTAGGAATATTCAAGGTAACCGATCGAGCCGGGGACCAGACTGACGAGCGAGGCGACGCCATCATTGCCTTTCCCGCCCAGCCCGAGTGGCCACTCGACCGAGGTGCCCTCTCCTACGCTCGCCTTCCATTGCGAACTGACCTTCGAGAGATAGTTCGACCAGTTGAACGTTGTCCCGGACCCATCGATGCGATGGACGACGGTGATCGACTTGGCCGGCAGCTTCAGATCAGGGTTGATCGCCTGAATGGCCGGATCATTCCATGATCTCAGCCTGCCGAGGTAGATGTCCGCGAGCATCTGCCCTGTGAAGCGAATCTGGCCCGGCTTCACGCCCTCGATATTGACGACCGGAACGACGCCCCCGATCACGATCGGGAATTGCAACATGCCGAGTTTCTCCAGCTCTTTCGGATCGAGCGGCATATCGGTCGCGCCAAAATCGACGGCTTCCTTCTTGATCAAGCCGACGCCGATGCTCGAGCCCACCGCTTGATAAGTGACAGTGTTGCCGGTTGTCGCCTTGTAGGCGTCGATCCATTTCGCCATCACGGGCGAAACGAAAGTGGAGCCCGCACCCTTGGTCTCGGCGGCCAGGCTTTGGGTCGCAATGACAAGGGCGGTGAAAATGAACGGTAGCCGGAAAAGCGCCATCATGGACTCAACCCTATCAAGTCGAGCAAGCAGCACGTGTGGCATATGTCACAAAAATGTAACAAAAACGAAATGTCGGCGCCAGCAAATTTCGCGTTTCACTTTGGGTCCAAAGTGGCCCCGCTTGTGAGTGGCCGCCACACGCACGGGTTAACCAAGACTGGTGAGCCCGACCTGGAAGCCGCCGAGGTGAAGTCCTAGGCTTTCTCTGCGGGCGTCTGGCGTGCCTCTCCGCTTGATACCAGAAGCACCGAAACCTTCGACTGCCTGAGCACCGCATCAGCAACGCCGCCCAAGGAGAGACGATCGGCCTGGATGCGGTCGACGCCCATGACCACGAGATCGACATCGGTGGTTTCGATTTCCCGGAGGATCGCCGCCTCCGGCGCCCGGCTCACGCGCAACGTCGTTGTGATGTCAACGTCGTAACGGGCGGCGAGATCGCTGGCGTCCTTCAGAATGCCTGCCTCCTGGCTCAATCCGCGCGACGCACCGCGCTGCGCGCCTTTGTCCCGGGTCGTCGCCACATAGATCACGCGGAGCGAGCCTGATCCCGCCTGCGCCAGCGCGACCGCGACTTCCGCGCCGCGCTTGGAGACGCCGCTGCCGGAGACCGGAACGAGAATGTTGAGCGCGTCGGGCATCGGTTGCTTCAAGTGCTTGCCCTTGGCTGCCACGATCGCAAGCGGTCCTTCGAACTGCGCTGCGATGTCTTCGACCTTCCGATCGAAACGGTCCTTGGTCGCGGTGACCTTGTCGACGCCCACGACCAGCAGGTCAAAACCCTTCCGCGCTTCGTCGGCGATCGCCTCGCCCAGCTCCGCCCGCCTGGTTCGCGTGATCACGTCGACATGGCCACCCTCTCCGCCGCCATCGCCGGCGACGGCTTCGGCAGCTTTCTTCACCACGGCTTCGTGACTCTCCCCTTCGCTGGCTCCCTTTTCCTTTCTTTGTTCCTCCGCTCGTCGGCCAATATGCAGCACCGTGATCGGCAGGCCGCGCGTGCCGGCGATCAGGCCCGCGATGTGGGCAGCAAAGGTGGCATTGACGCTCTCGTCCAGCGCCAGCAAGGGCCGCTCGAGATTGGCTACAAAACCGCGTTTCTCGAATTCCTCGCGCTCCAGCCGCTCCCTCTCTTCCTTGTTCATCGGCAGCTTCGACAGCGCCGCGCGCAGCATCGGCGGCATTGCCATTGTCGTCACGATCGCCATCGTCACGATCATCGTGAACAGGTTCTGGCTGAGCACGCCGATGGAGAGGCCGATGGTCGCGATGATGACCTCTGTCGAGCCGCGCGCGTTCATCCCGCTCGCGAGCGCCAGCGATTCCCGGTAGCTCAGACCGCCTACGGTGCCGCCGACAAACGCGCCGCCGAACTTGCCGACGCTCGCGATCAGGACGAGCAGCCCGGTGAGCATCAGCAGATAGGGATCGCGAAGCACCGAGAGATCTGCGCTGAGCCCGGCGAGACCGAAGAACACCGGCATGAAGAAGCTCGAGATCAATCCGCGCAGTCGCTCGTCGATCTGCCGGGTCAGGATCGGGGACTCCCCGACCAGGATGCCGGCGACGAAGGCGCCGAGCACGGTGTGCACGCCTATCAGATGTGTGATCAGCGCCATGGCGCCCATCAGCAGCAGGATCACGGTAATAACCGGCGCGGTGCTGACGAGGGTATCGTTGGCCCAGCGGATGAGCTGGAACACCAGCCGCCGGCCGACGGTGAAGCTGACGGCGAGGAAGGCCAGCGTACCGATCACGGCCTTGGCGACGGAAGCGACATCGAGCGTGCCTTGCGATGCGAGGCTGAAGATAACAGCGATGATGATCCAGCCGATGGTGTCGTCGATGACGGCGGTCGCGACGATGATCTGGCCGACATTGCGGCGCATGAAGTTCATCTCGCGTACGACCACGGCCACGATCTTCACCGACGAGATCGACAGCGCCGTGCCCATGAACAGCGATGCCACCAGCCGCTGCTGCGGATTGGGCAAGAGCGCATCGGGCAGGAATTCGCCGAGCGCGAAGCCGCAGGCGAAGGGAACGATGATGCCGGCAATCGAGATCACGATCGCCGCCTTGCCAATCTTCCTGACCAGCTTGAGGTCGGTTTCCATGCCGGTCAGCAGCAACAAGAGCAAAATGCCGAACTGGGCGATGCCATCGATCATCGCCTTCTGCTCCGGCGTCTTCGGGAAGACCGCCTGCTGCGCTTCGGGCCAGATCCAGCCGAACAATGACGGCCCGAGCAGGATGCCGGCAAGCAATTCGCCGATCACCGAAGGCTGCCCGGCGCGCTGCATGACCTCGCCGAGGCCGCGGCCCACGGCGATCAGGACCACGATCTGCGCCACGAGAAGAAATTCAGACGGAGCCGCGGATTTGCCGCCCTCGGCACTGGCCGCAATGGTCGTGAGGACAAGCGCCGCGGGGACGAGGCCGACCGGTCGGAGCAGGCTCCACTGCATACAGATATCGTCCCCTTCGGCTGGTCCGGAGCGGCGCCGGCGGCGACTAAAGCGCGATGGGGCTGAATCGTCAGCGCGCTTCAGGTCGTTGTTCGAGCTTGATCTCCGCGCAAACGCGTTCCGCGTTTGTCGCGCCGGAAAACCGCTTCACACTTTTCCAGATCATGCTCTAGGGGTAGAACCCGCGGGAGGCGGAGCGAGTTCCCGCCTCCGGTGGACGCGATGCGTCAGGCCGGCTGCGGCGTCCTGATCTCGCGCGGCAGGATGATTGCAGCGGCGATGGCGAGCAGGCAGAGCGCGGGCCGCACGATCTCAGTCCTCCTGCCGGACGGACGTCACAAGCACTGGATTGGTCCGTCGACTGCGCCGAGTATCACAATTTGCGTTGCGACCTGTATCATAATCAGATGGAGCATTCCTTGAGCAGGAGATACGGATGAAAATCCGGCCATTCCTTTCAGCGCTCATCATGATGGTGCTTCCGCTCGTGCTGATGACGGTCGCGGGCCGTTGCCTCGCCGAAACGAGGGTCGCGTTGGTCATTGGCAATGGGGCCTATCGCAATGTCCCGCGGCTGACCAACCCGGCGAACGACGCCGCCGACGTTGCGACCGCGCTCAGATCCGTCGGGTTCGAGACGATCGTGGCAACCGATCTCGATCGGGCCGGGATGGACGAGGCTGCGATCCGCTTCTCGCGCGCGGCACGGGACGCCGACATTGCATTGTTGTACTACAGCGGCCACGCGCTTCAGTTCGGAGGAGTCAATTACCTGGCCCCGATCGACACGCGATTGACTGACGTGGCAGACTTGCGACGTCTGGTCCGCCTGGACGACATAGTCGCCGACCTGCAACAGGCCAGGAACCTGCGCATTCTCGTGCTCGATGCCTGCCGTGACAACCCTTTTGCCAACGAGTTGAGGCGTTCGCTCGGTACCAACCGGGCCATTCCACTCCAGCGAGGATTGGCCAAGCTGGATAATGCGCAAGGGATGATCGTCGCCTACGCCACCCAGGCCGGGCAAACCGCAGAGGATGGCGACGGACGCAACAGCCCGTACACCACTGCGTTTCTCGAGAACATCAAGGCGCCGGAGGAGATCGGGACGATCTTCCGCAGGATCAGCTCCGACGTCTACGAAACAACCAAGCACAGCCAACTGCCCGAGCTTTCACTGTCGATCATCGGTGAGTTCTATTTGCATGGCAAGGTGGACATCTCTCCCACGCCTGGGCAGTCGGTCCTGACGCGCACTTTGCTGGGTACGCCGTTCAATCCCGACGAAGTCCCGTTCTTGTGCGATCAATGCCGTGCGCAAATCAAAGCCGGCTTCGTCGGCAAGCCCTTGCACTCAGCTCTGGTGCTGTCGTTTGACGGCGGCTCCTACTGGGCGACGGGACGGCACACTGCCCTGGAGGCGCGTGCCGGCGCGCTGGCTCAGTGCCTGGACGCCAATCGGCCGGGCTGCTTCGTCTATGCCATCGATGGCCGCATCAGCTGGGATGAACCGCCGCCGCCCCTTCCGATCGAACCCTGGATTTCATCGAACTCCGGCGGAGCCCAGCCTTTGAACATCCAGGACATCGGCGCGATACATGCGAGTGACCGCGAGAGGGCCACCCGGATGTATCGGGAATTTCACGGCAAGGCTATCGCCGTCGGACCGGACTGGCAGTGGACAATGACGGGCCGGGCCGACGCCGACAACGAAGCCGCACGTGTGGTCCTGCAGCGATGCGGCTACATCACCCACTCTCCCTGTCGCGTGGTCGCAATCGGCGATTCCTTCGTCGTCGACCGCACCCTGAGAGAGTCCGTGCCTCGCTCGCTGCCCGCAAGGCCGCTGTTGCAGAACGTGACCGGTCCCGATTACGTATTGAGAGGGCCGCAACTTCGGACCAGCGAGATTCCCTTTGTCTGCGATCAATGCCGCAAACAGATCGAACAGGATCTCAGCACCAAGCCCGCCCATACGGCGCTCGCAATTTCCTTGTCCGGCCGCTACTGGACCACGTGGGGACGCGGTAGCGCCGAGGAAGCCCGAACGCGTGTCCTCGGCTCCTGCCTCGGTGCATCACAATCAATGTGTTTCGTCTATGCCGTCGACGGAGAGGTGGTTTGGAAGGAAGCGCCTTTGGATGTTCCGCCTGCGCCCTGGTTCAACCATGCAAGCGAAAAGCCGTTGGCGGTGAATGAGCCAGGCCTCTTTGCCGATCCGGCGCGGAAGTTCATCGAGCAATTCTATTCGCCGGCGTCCGGCCCAAAAGCCATCGCGATGGGCCAAGGCGGTTACGTCGGATACGCGTTCGGGGCGCAAATGAAATCCGAAGACGAGGCGGCGCGCCTCGCACTCGAACGTTGCGGCTTTCTGATCCAGGCGACATGCAGCATCGTTGCCATCGGTGATAATTTCGTCATCGACATCGAGGCTATCAAGCGCCTGCGCCGTTGATCGGTTACGGACCGATCAAGCCCCGAGAACGCCGGCGCGGTGCGCCTCAGGTGGCCTGCGCGACCGGGTTGCGGATCTCGCGCGGCAGGATGATCGCAGCCGCGATGGCGAGCAGGCAGAGCGCGGCGAAGGCCCGCAGCATGGTGACGAAGCCGCCTTGTTCGTAAAGCCAGGCGACCAGGCCGACGGAGGCCCCGGCCGCAGTGAAGCCGACGAAATAGCGCACCGCATAGGCGCGCGAGCGCCATTCCTCGGTGGTGTATTTGCCGACCATGGCATCGTTCACCGTGACCTGCCCGAACGCGCCCATGACGATGCCGATCGAGACCACGATCAGCGGCAGGTTGGACAGGCTCGCCGCCAGATACAGGAACGGCGCCAGCATGAAGGACAGCGGCAGCGCCACCGTCTTCAGCGAATAATGATCGAGCAGCCGGCCGATCGTGTACTGCGTCATCGCTCCGAACACGTAGACGCAGGCTGCGATGACTCCTAACAGGGCCGGGCTTCTGGTGAGATCGGCGAGCCGCTCCGCAAACAATTTCGGCAGCGCCACCGTGACGGCATTGAAGGTCGTCGAGATCGCGATCACGACGATCAGCAGCGCAAGGACTACGCGCCACATGTCCTGCTTGGCCACCCGCGCCTGCGCGGCCGCCTGCCTGCTGCCCTTGCGATCCTCATGCGCGACAGTCATCGCGAAGGCGATGCCGATCAGCATCGTGACGACGCCTGGAACGATGAAGGCAAAACGCCAGCCGAGATATTGCCCGATCACGCCGGTGACCAGTGCGGACGACGCAACGCCGAGATTGCCCCAGACGCCGTTGAGCCCCATCTCGCGGCCGAGCCTGTCGGCATAGGACACGATCATCGCGGTGCCGACCGGATGATAGATCGAGGCGAAGACGCCGATTGCGAGCAGCGCCGTGCCGAGCTGCATCAGCGTCTGCACGAATCCGACTGAGATCATGGAGGCGCCGATGCCGATGAAGAAGATCACCATCATGTGGCGGCGGCTCCAGCGGTCGCCCAACCAGCCGGTGAGCAGCGATCCCGCGCCGAAGGCGATGAAACCCGGCGTCGCGTAAGGCAGCAGCTCGGAATAGGCCATGCCGAGCGCCGGCCCCATGATGATCACGGCGGCAGCGAAGATCAGCATCGCATAGTGATCGATGAAATGGGCGGCGTTGACGAAACCGATCACGCGGCCGGGGCTGTTCATGACGTGCGAATCCTCTCCTATCCCGAAATGGGTTATATGTCGGAGCCATGACGGGATGCCGCCAATGACTGTCGTCGAAACGCCAATCAAGGAAGTGCGCGGAAACCACCGCTCGACCGCGGGCGTGCACCTCGTCGCGCGCGACTATCCCAAGGGCCTGCGGCTCGACCCGCACATGCACCGCGAGGCGCAGCTCGTCTATGCCGCGAAAGGCACGATGCAGGTGACCACGCCCAAAGGACGCTGGCTGGTGCCGCCGGACCGCGCGGTCTGGGTCCCGGCCCACCTCGAACACGCCATCGACGTGCTCGCCGACATCGAGATGCGCACACTCTATTTCGACCTGCCCTGGCTCAAGCGCGAGCAGCGCGCCAAGGGGCTGGCCAAGGAGTTCGTGGTGCGGGTGTCGCCGCTGCTGCACCAGGCGATCCTGGCGCTGTTTGACTCTCGCAATACGTCGGAGCGCACGGAGCTTCTGGTTCGCCTGGTGATGCTGGAACTGCATCAGGCCGAGGATTCCGCGACCTTCGTGCCGCTGCCGCGCGAGCCGCGCTGCCGGCGCGCCGCCCTGATCGTGCTCGACGATCCGACCGGGAGCTACGAGATCGAGGCGCTCGCGCACGAGGTCGGAACCTCCGCGCGCACGCTGTCGCGGCTGTTCTCCTCCGAGACGCAGCTCAGCTTCAAGAGCTGGTGCCAGCGCGCCCGCATCGCAGCCGCGATCGAAAGACTGTCAACCGATGCCGACGTATCGGTCAAGCAGCTCGCCTCCCAGCTCGGCTATGCCAGCGTCCCAGCCTTCTCCGCCGCCTTCCGCCAGGTGACGGGCCGGACGCCGACGGAGTTTGCGCGGAAGGGGTAGCTCCACCGCGCGCCGTCATCACCCGCTTTCGCGCAGCATGACAGCTTTCTCGGGACGCATGGCATGGTTAAGATGCCAAATTCCCCCGCTTGATTGTGATAAGCTTGCGCCTAAATCCCGTGTAAGCTTCCGCACTGCACAAGCCAGATTCGAAAAGCCAAATGGCCAACGCCTTTTTCTCCGACCTGCTCGCCACCATCTCCGAGCGCGGCCGCACCCTGCTTCGCCGCGGTGACACCTCGGACACAAGACAGGACGCCGATGGCCTGATCGAGCTCTGCGAGGCGCTGCTGTCGGGCCGGGGCGAGGCCTCGGGCACCGCGATGGCGCGCGAGGTGCTCGATCACTATCAGGACCTCGATGCGGCCGGACGCCGTGCCTTCTTCGCGGCATTGGTGCGCGATTTCGGCCCCGATCGCGAGAAGCTCGCCCAGACGGTCGAGAAATGGCGCACCCAACCGAGCGACGAGGACGCCAGCGACCTGCATTTCGCCTCTGAGCCGCGTCGACAGGAATTAATCCGCCGCCTCAACCGCGCACCGGGCGGCACCGGCGATCTCGTCGCCATGCGCGCCGACCTGCTCGGCATGATGAACGGGCACACCGACCTCGCCGCGCTCGACCGCGACGTCGTGCATCTCTTGAGTTCGTGGTTCAACAGGGGGTTTCTCGTGCTGCGAAGGATCGACTGGTCGACACCGGCCAACATCCTCGAAAAGATCATCCGCTACGAGGCCGTGCACGAGATCAGCGACTGGGACGATTTGCGCCGCCGTATCGATCCGGTCGACCGCCGCTGCTACGCTTTCTTCCATCCGGCGCTGGTCGACGAACCCCTGATCTTCGTCGAGGTGGCGCTGACCGAGACGATCCCCGGCGCAATCGCGCCCCTGCTTGCGGTCGACCGCGAGCCGGTGCCGACCGAGCGCGCGCGCACGGCCGTGTTCTACTCGATCTCGAACACACAACGGGGCCTTGGCGGCATCTCCTTCGGCAGCTTCCTGATCAAGCAGGTGGTCGAGGAGCTACGCCGCGAGCTGCCCAAGCTCGACACCTTCGTGACGCTATCGCCAGTGCCGGGTTTCATGCCATGGCTGAAGCAGGACAAGGACCTGCCGCTGTCCGATGAGGATCGCGAGGTGCTGAAGCATCTCGACGAGCCGAAGTGGTTCGAGAATGCGGAGCTGACCGCGCAGCTTCGCGGCGTGATCGAGCCGCTCGCTGCCTATTATTTCCTGAAAGCGCGCACCTCGAAGGGCCGGCTGATCGATTCCGTCGCCCGCTTCCACCTCGGCAACGGCGCGCGACTGGAGCGCGTCAACTGGCTGGGAGACCTTTCGCCCAAGGGCCTGCGCGAATCCGCCGGTGTCATGGTCAACTATCTCTACCGCCTCGAGGACATCGAGAAGAACCACGAGGCCTACGCCAACGACGGCACGGTCGTCGCGTCGAGCGCGGTGAAGAAGCTGCTCAAGGGCGAGCGGCGGCTGTTGGATATGCGGTTGTCGTAGGCCTACTCAATCGTCCCGGACAAGCGCAGCGCAGATCCGGGACCCATAACCACGGGATTGAGTTTGACGAAGACTCGGAGTTACCCGCTCGCTCCATAGCTCCTCCCTGTGGTTATGGGTCCCGGCCTTCGCCGGGACGACATCGAGTAGTTGGCGCGACCTCGCGTCCCAACCTTACTCCGCCAGCGCCTTCATCTCCTTGTAGAGATCCGTTTTCCCCTCGAACCCGATGCCCGGCAGGTCCGGCATGGTGATGTGGCCGTTCTCGACACGGACGCCGTCGGGGAAGCCGCCATAGGGCTGGAACAAGTCGGGGTAGCTCTCATTGCCGCCGAGGCCCAAGCCCGCCGCGATGTTGAGCGACATCTGGTGGCCGCCATGCGGGACGCAGCGGCTGGGCGACCAGCCATGGGTCTTCAGAACTTCCAGTGTGCGCTGATATTCGCAGAGGCCGTAGGAGAGCGCGCAGTCGAATTGCAGCCAGTCGCGATCGGGGCGCATGCCGCCATGGCGGATCAGGTTGCGGGCGTCCTGGTGGCTGAAGAGGTTTTCACCGGTCGCCATCGGCGCCGGATAAAATTCTGCGAGTGCAGCCTGCAGCGAATAGTCGAGAGGATCGCCGGCCTCCTCGTACCAGAACAGCGGATAATCCCGCAGCATTTTTGCGTAGGCGATCGCGGTTTCGAGATCGAAGCGGCCGTTGGCGTCGACGGCGAGCTGCGCGTCCCTGCCGATCTCCTTCAGCACCGCTTCGATGCGCGTACGATCCTCCTCGATTGGCGCGCCGCCGATCTTCATCTTCACGACATTGTAGCCGCGGTCGAGATAGCCGCGCATCTCGCCGCGCAGCATCGAGAGGTCCTTGCCGGGATAGTAGTAGCCGCCGGCGGCATAGACGAACACACGCGGATTGGCCTTGACGCCATGGCGCTCGGCAAGCAGGTGAAACAGCGGCTTGCCGGCGATCTTCGCCACCGCATCCCACACCGCCATGTCGATGGTGCCGACCGCGACCGAACGCTCGCCGTGACCGCCCGGCTTCTCATTGGTCATCATCGCGGCCCAGACCTTGTCCGGGTCGAGATTGTCGCCGGCAGCATCGAGCAGCGACTTCGGATCGGCTTCGAGGATGCGCGAGGCAAAGCGCTCGCGGATCAGGCCACCCTGCCCGTAGCGACCGTTCGAGTTGAAGCCATAGCCGACGACGCGCTTGCCCTCGCGCACGACGTCGGTGACGACCGCGACCAGGCTCGTCGTCATCCTGGTGAAATCGATATAGGCGTTGCGGATCGGCGAGGAGATCGGCTTGGTGATCTCGCGGACGTCGACGATGCGGACCATGGGCTTGGCTTTCAATTTGTCAGCGCGTCATTCCGGGATGGTCCGAAGGACCAGACCCGGAATCTCGAGATTCTCAGGTGCGCAATTGCGGACCATAATTCTCGCTTCGCGAGCCCCGGAATGACAGTGTTCTATTTCTTATCCCTGAAATACGGCTCGACCGGCCCGTGCACCTTGATCGTGAGCGGATTGCCGTGGCGGTCCTTGGCGTTGCCGGCGGTGACGCGCACCCAGCCCTCGCTGATGCAATACTCCTCGACATTGGTTTTCTCGATACCCTTGAAGCGGATGCCGACGTCGCGCGCCAGGATGTCGGCGTTGTAATACGGGCTGTTCGGATCGACCGACAGGCGGTCCGGAAATTCATCGCTCATGATTGTCTCGCTCACAACAGTGTTTCGATTTGTTGGCGCAGCCCCTCGGGCCGCGCGGTCGGCGCATAGCGCGCCACCACCTTGCCTGCACGGTCCACCAGGAATTTCGTGAAATTCCATTTGATGGACGCACCTAACAGGCCGGATTGCTGACGTTTCAGGTACTCGTAGAGGGGATGCGCGTTGGCGCCGTTGACGTCGATCTTGGCGAACAGCGGAAAGGTGACGTCATAGTTGGTCGAGCAGAACTGCTGGATCTCGCTTGCCTTGCCCGGCTCCTGGCCGCCGAACTGGTTGCAGGGAAAGCCGAGCACCGTGAAGCCACGCGGGCTGAGGTCGCGGTGCAAGTCCTCGAGCCCACGATATTGCGGCGTGAAGCCACATTTGCTCGCGGTGTTGACGATGAGCAGCACCTGTCCCTCAAAGCGTCGCATCGGCACGTCCTCGCCGAGAAGCGAGTTGGCCGAAAAATCGTAGATCGCCGACATCGTTGTCCTTTAGCCCACGGGATCGATCGGTGACGGCGGCACGCCGCCCGCCTCGATCGCCTCGCCGGCGAGCAGGCAGAGGTCCTCGCGATAGCGGCCGGAGACGACATGCACGCCGACGGGCGCCTTGCCGACGAGACCGGTGGAGACGGCGAGGCCCGGCAGTCCCATGAAGGGAATAGCGATCTGTGGCAATTGCGCGTGCCAGACCCGCTTGAAGGATGCCTCGTCCTTGCGATCGAGATGGTCAGGAAACGGCAATTCGCCGGAGACCGGCGTCAGCACCACCGCGTATTTCTCGAAGAACAGCATCCATTCGCGAGTTAGCGTTGCCCGGCGCATCAGTGCCTTGGCATAGGTCGCCTGGTCGAACGGGGTGACCTTGGCGCGGTTGCCGCGCAGGCAGGCGAGCGCGCCGGGATCGCCCTCGCGCTCGGCGGCTTCGAGCGCGGCCTCATAGCCGTCACCGATCCAGAGCTTGGTCTGCCATTCGGCAGCTTCCCGCATCGGCGGGGTATTCTCGATCACCTCCACCGTCCAGCCTGCCCGCTCAAGCCGCTTGCCGGCGTCGCTGACCGCTGCCGTCACTTCCGGTGCAGTCGCGAGCCCGTCTGGCTTGAGGCACAGCGCCGCGCGCTTGGGCATCGCCGGTCCTTCGAGCGGCGCCGGCACCCACCAGGGGTCGCGCACGTCACGGGCCGCCATCGCGGCGAGCGAAATCCGCAAGTCGTTGATGGTGCGCGCGAGCGGCCCGGAGACCGCGCTGATCTGCGGCCCGATCGGGCGCTCCGGCAGGGCAGCGTTGAAGGCGGGAATCCGGCCCATGGTCGGCCGCAAGCCATGCACGCCGCAGGCATAGGCGGGGTAGCGGATCGAGCCTGCGATATCGGTGCCGTGGGCGATGTGGCCGATGCCGGCCGCGACCGCCGATCCGGCGCCGCCCGAGGAGCCGCCCGGGGTCAGCGAGGCATCACGCGGGTTCTTGGTGTCGCCGTGGATCAGGTTGGTGGTGAACCAGCGGTAGGAGAAGGCAGGGCAGTTGGTGCGACCGAGGATGACGGCGCCCGCCTTGCGCAAATTGGCGACGACCGGATTGTCGGCCTTCGCGATCACCTCGCGCTGGATCTTCAGGCCATTGGTGGTGGCAAAGCCCTCCTGGTCGACATTGACCTTCACCGTGACGGGGACGCCGGCCAGGAGTCCCGGATCCTCGCCACGGGCGATCGCGCCGTCCACCACTGCCGCCTGCTTGAGCACATCCTCCGGCCGGTGATCGATCACCGCATTGAGCCTGGGATTGACGGCATCGAGCCGGGCAAGGCCCGCATTGGCGGCTTCGGTGGCGGAAATCTTCCTGGACCGGATGAGAGTGGCGAGGTCGGCGGCCGACAGGCGCCAGAGATCTTGCATGGCATGCTCCGTGTGACCGGGTCTTTTAGCGCCGGTCAGCCGGCAAAGCCATGCGCATTGCGCAGGGGCGGAATCCGGATCGTCAGTGCCGCGTGGCGGATTGATCCGGCAGGTCCAGGAGCGCCTCGGTGAAGGGAAATTCCAGCACGATCTCGCCGTCGTCGTCGGTGACCTCGATGACGGCCTCGAGCAGCGCCGGCTGGGTGCCTTCCGACTTCAGCACCTCCAAAATCATCTGGCGCGCCACTTCCCAGGCGCGATCGGGATTGCGCAGGTCCTCGCCGTCAGGATCCACGATCAATTCGTCGCCGATGCGGGTGTTGAAGAAATATCTGGGCATGCCTGATCCAATGGGGTCGCCTGTAGCGGATTGAAAGCCGCTTCATACTCACAACTGCTTTATCCGGACAGGGATCACGCCCTATCGTCGTTCTTATCGTCATGCTTAGCATGGGGTTGTTTTGCTGTTTTTGCGTCATCTCCGCGGCACGGGCGTGCCTTTCTGCGTTTGCAGCGCAGCATTGCACCAGCCTACTACCTAGGTCGCGGAAGATTTAACTGGCGAACTTTTCCGCCCGCAGTAGTTTAACCGGGGGCGGACACGTCCGATTTCTCAGAAAAGGAGAGCCACAATGGCCTGGAAAGCACCGAAAATCGTCGAAGTGCCGTGCGGCATGGAAATCAACATGTATGTGAGCGCCACCCGCAAGTAAGGGCGGCAATTTCACGTTGAGCGCAGGTGGATCCTTCGGGTGCGCAACATTCCCCGACGAAGGGAGTTGTGTCGGCCTGAGATCCACCTCGACACGTGCCTCCAGGAGACGGATCCATGCTTCGCGTCGTCGTCCTGGGCGCCGCGGCTGGCGGCGGGGTCCCGCAGTGGAACTGCGGGTGCACAGGCTGCCGGACAGCGCGCGCTGACCTCCGACAATTGCAGAGAACCCAGGCTTCGGTCGCCTTCAGCGCCGATGGTGACAACTGGTTCCTGATCAACGCCTCTCCCGATCTTCGACAGCAATTCAACGCCACGCCGCAGCTTCACCCCAAGCCGGGCGAGCTGCGTCACACGCCGGTTGCCGGCGTGATCCTGACCAATGGTGAGGTGGACGCGGTGGCGGGACTTTTGTCGATGCGCGAGGGCTCTCCTTTCACGATCTACGCCCATGACAAGGTGCTGGCGATCCTGAAGGCCAACAGCATCTTCAACGTGCTGAACGAGAAGAACGTGAAGCGCCAGCCGATCGGGGTCGACGAGCCGTTCGAGCCGCGCCTTCCCGACGGCGCACGCTCCGGCATCGAGGTGGTTGCGTTCGAGGTAGCAGGCAAATCGGCCTGGTACCTGGAAGGCAAGGCTCATCCCGGCGGGAGCAGTGGTGCCGGCGACACGCTCGGTTTGAAGATCACGGACAAGTCGACCGGCAGGAGCTTCTATTTCCTCGCCGCCTGTGCCGAGGTCACCGACGCGCTGAGAGCGCAGATTGCCGGCGCGTCGCTGGTGTTCTTCGACGGCACGGTGTGGCGCGACGACGAGATGATCCGGGCCGGACTCGGCCAAAAGACCGGCAAGAGCATGGGACATGTCGCCATGTCCGGCGAGGATGGCGCGATCGCGCGGCTTGCCGACCTCGATATCGACAGCAAGATATTTCTGCATATCAATAACTCGAACCCGGCGTTGCTGCCCTCCTCGCCCGAGCGCAAGGCGGCCGAACATGCGGGCTGGCAGATACCCGCCGATGGAACGGAGATCGTGCTGTGAACGCGATGACGCTGCCCGGAATGACCGCACTGTCGATCGGCAAGGACATCAGGCTCAACTCTGCCGAGGAGCTCGAGGCGACGCTGCGCCACATCGGCGCGACGCGCTATCACAACCTGCATCCGTTCCATAAGCTCCTGCACGGCGGCAAGCTGAACAAGGGCCAGGTGCAGGCCTGGGCGCTCAATCGCTACTATTACCAAAGCACGATCCCGCTCAAGGATGCGGTGGTGATCTCACGCTTCCGCGACCGCGCCACGCGGGTGGAATGGCGGCACCGCATCGAGGACCATGACGGCGATATCGGCAGCGAGGGCGGCATCGAACGCTGGCTCAAGCTGACCGAGGGCCTCGGCCTCGACACGGCCTATGTGGAATCGACCGAAGGCATTCTTCCCGCAACACGCTTTGCGGTCGAGGCCTATGTGCATTTCTGCCGCGAGAAGAGCCCGCTCGAGGCCATCGCCTCCTCGCTCACCGAATTGTTCGCACCGAACCTGCACGAAGAGCGCATCAGCGGCATGCTGGAGCACTATGATTTCGTCAATCCTGATATCATGAGCTACTTCAAGCGCCGCCTGGCCCAGGCGCCGCGTGACGCCAATTTCGCGCTCGACTATGTCAGGAAGCACGCCAGGACTCCGGAGGAACGCGCGTCCGTCTGCAATGCGCTGATCTTCAAGACCAACGTGCTGTGGGTGCAACTCGATGCGCTCTATCATGCCTACGTCGATGGACACATTCCGCCGGGCGCTTTCGTGCCCAAAGCGAGCTGAGAGGAAACAGGAAATGGCCGGGCCGCGTCACATCAGCGTCAGCGAAGCGAGCCGGCCCGTGCTGCCGCGGCATGCCAAGCTGAAATACGACGAGACGCGGAAGGTCTGGGTGATCCTGGCGCCGGAACGGGTGCTGGCCCCCGATGAGATTGCGGTCGAGGTCCTGCAGCTCTGCGACGGCATCCGCAACGTCGGCGATGTGGCTGACCAGCTCGCCGCGAAGTATGCTGCGCCGCGCGAGGCGATCCTGACTGATGTGATCGGCATGTTGCAGGATCTTGCGGACAAGGGCTTTCTCACGGAAGCCCGGGAGAAGACGTCATGAGTGACGTGCTCGGCGACCCCGGTGTTCCCCACGACGTCAGCGATAGCCTGGCGGTACTCGAAAAGCAGCGCTCGACGGCGGAGACGTTTGGCATTCCGCTCGCAGTGCTGCTCGAGGTGACGCATCGCTGCCCGCTGCAATGCCCCTATTGCTCGAACCCGGTCGAGCTCGACCGCGCCGGCAAGGAACTGACGACCGAGGAGTGGAAGAAGGTCTTGACCGAGCTCGCCGAGATCGGCGTGCTCCAGGTCCATTTCTCCGGCGGAGAGCCGACTGCGCGGAAAGACCTCGTCGAGCTCATCAAGCATGCGAGCGACGCCGGCCTCTATACCAATTTGATCACCTCTGCCGTGCTGCTGACGCGCGACAAGCTGCGCGAGCTGGCGGATGCCGGCCTCTGCCATGTGCAGATCAGCTTTCAGGGTACCGAAGATATCGCCGCCGATCGCGTCGCAGGCTACAAGGGCGCGCATCACAAGAAGCTCGAAGTCGCGAAGTGGACACGCGAGCTCGATCTGCCGCTCACGGTGAACGCGGTGATGCACCGCCAGAACCTGCACCAGCTCCCCGACATCATCCAGATGGCGGTCGATCTCGATGCCGACCGGCTCGAAGTCGCCAACGTCCAATACTACGGCTGGGCGCTGAAGAACCGCGCCGCGCTGATGCCGACGGTTGCGCAGCTCGACGAGACCACCCGTCTCGTCGAGGAGGCACGCGAGCGCCTCAAGGGCACGCTCGCCATCGACTACGTCGTGCCGGATTACTACGCGCTGCGGCCGAAGAAGTGCATGGGCGGCTGGGGCCGGCAGTTCTTCAATATCTCGCCAGCCGGCAAGGTGCTGCCCTGCCATGCGGCCGAGAGCATCACCGGGCTCGACTTCGAGTCCGTGCGCTCCAATCATTCGATTGCCTGGATCTGGCAGAACTCGGACGCCTTCAACCGCTATCGTGGCACCGGCTGGATGAAGGAGCCGTGCAAATCCTGCGAATTCCGCGAGATCGATTTCGGTGGCTGCCGCTGTCAGGCCTTTGCACTGACGGGCGATGCGGCCAATACCGATCCGGCCTGCGCGCTGTCGCCGCTGCACGAGACCATCTTCAAGCAGGCCGAGCGCGAAGCCGAAGGCGAGACCAACCGCTTCCTCTACCGCAACTTTGCCGGTGGCACTTTGGAGCCTGACCCTGGGGAGTCCGGCAAGCATGGCGCCTGACGCCGACGCGGCCAAATCGGCCAAACGCGCCGATCCCTTTGCGCCGCTGACTTCGGAAATGCTCGCCGTCTCCGACGGTCACGAGATCTATGTCGAGAGTGTCGGCCGCACTGACGGCATCCCTGCCGTCTATCTGCATGGCGGTCCCGGCGGCGGCTGCCAGCCCGACCATCGCCGGCTTTTTGATCCTGAACGCTTCCATGCCGTGCTGTTCGACCAGCGCGGCGCCGGCCGCAGTTGGCCGAAGGGCTCGCGCGAGCACAACACCACGCAGCATCTCGTCGCCGACATGGAGTCGATCCGCCAAAGGTTCGGTTTCGAACGCTGGATGGTGATCGGCGGTTCCTGGGGCGCGACGCTGGCGCTGGCCTACGCGCAAGCTCATCCTGAGCGCGTTTCGGGCATCGTGCTGCGCGCAACCTTTCTCGGCACACGAGTGGAGGTCGAGACCGGCTTCACGTCGCGGCTGCCGCAACTCTATCCCGCGCTCAACGAGGACTTTTTGAGCCTGCTGTCGGCCGAAGAACGAGAGCAGCCGATCGAGGCGTACTGGCGCCGCATTCTCGATCCCGACCCTGACTTGCATGGCCCCGCTGCGCGGGCCTGGCACGACACCGAGCGCACGCTGTCCGAACACAAGCCGGCGCGCACGCGGCTCGATCTCGCCACGCTCAACGTGTGGCGCACGCTGCCCGCGACGCCGTTCATGGAAGCACACTACTTCATCAATGACTGCTTCATGGTGCCGGATCAGCTGCTCCGAAATGCCGGCAAGCTCGCCGGCATTCACGGCATCATCATCCAGGGCCGCTATGATCTGTTGTGCCCGCCTGAGACATCCTGGGCGCTCGCGAAAGTGTGGCCGGGTTCCGAGATCCGCATCGTGGAAGAGGCCGGGCATTCTCTCTATGATCCCGGCGTGAGGGACGCCGTAATGAAAGCGATCGCGGACCTCGGCTCGAAAGCCGCGCGCTAGAACTATCTCCTCATCCTGAGGAGCGCTCCGAAGGAGCGCGCCTCGAAGGATAGAGGCCGAGATGCTGCAGTGGGGCCTTCATGGTTCGAGACGCGCGAAGACGCGCTCCTCACCATGAGGGTCTGCAAGAAGGACAACAAGAAGAATGCCACTCGCCGGGAAGGGCATGCTGCTGACGTCGATGAATATCGACGCGGAGCATGAGGCCGATTTCAACCGCTGGTACGATCGCGAACATCTGGAAGAGCGCGTCGCGATCGAGGGTTTCCTGGAGGCGCGGCGCTATATCGCGCACGCAGCCAGCCCCAAATATCTCTGCCTCTATTCGACCACGACGCTCGACGTGCTCGACAGTCCCGCTTATCGGGCGCAGCTTGCAAGCCCGACCGACTGGTCGCGCCGGACCATGGCGCGGTTTGAGAACATGATCCGCGCAGTGGCGCGTATCACCATCAGTCGCGGCACCGGACGCGGTGTCGCGCTCGGCGTGGTACGGCTGCGCCCGCCCCCCGACAATGCCGGTCGATTGCGTGATGCATTGCGGGAAAAGCTCGCGCCGGAAAAACACGACGGCATCATCTCCATGCATCTGCTCGAGAGTGATGCAGAGCTTTCCGGCCCGACGTCGGAGATTCCGTCGGTGCGTAATGCAGACGCCAACGATTGGTTCGTGCTGATCGACGGTACGCGTGTCAGCGCCGTCTCTGCCGTGATTGCCGAACGCTTCACCGGCCCAGCAGCATCACCGTCTTCGCTTCCCGTCTCCGTCGGCACCTACTGCCTGATGTGGGATCTTGCGAAGAGCGACATCGCACGCGGCTGACATCATCACACGCATCACGAGATGCTGCACCGCCACATAGAATGCGCGACTGTTAATGCTATGCGTGCGTAGCTCCTATGAAAGCAGGGCATCGCCCAAATTTGCCTTTGTGCGCGCCTCGGAATGGTTCTAATAAGGTAAGCCTATGATCCAATTTAAGAACCATATCGACGCGTAAGCGTTCGCCAAGCTCAAGAAGGCCGCCGGGTCTTTGGGCCTGTGCGGACAGGGTAGGAATGAAACCGACCGATATCGCGGCCCCCGACTACTTTCACAAGGTAGTCGATTGCCAGTGGGCCTGTCCTGCGCACACCCCGGTTCCCGAATACATCCGTCTGATCGCACAAGGCCGCTACAGCGACGCCTATATGGTCAATTGGAAATCGAACGTGTTTCCCGGAATTCTGGGACGCACCTGCGATCGTCCATGCGAGCCGGCGTGCCGCCGCGGACGCGTCGAGGAAACTCCGGTTGCGATCTGCCGCCTGAAACGCGTCGCGGCCGACTTCAAAGATGACATCAAGCAACGCCTGCCGCGTCCCTCGCCGAAGAACGGCAAGCGCATCGCGCTGGTTGGCGGTGGCCCAGCGTCGCTGACGGTGGCGCGCGATCTCGCGCCGCTCGGTTATCACTGCACCGTGTTCGATGGCGATCCCGAAGCCGGCGGCATGATGCGCACGCAGATCCCGAAATTCCGCCTGCCCAATTCCGTGATCGACGAGGAGACCGGCTACATCCTCGAACTCGGCGTCGAGTTCAAAGGCGGCCACCGCATCGAGAGCATGAAGGCCCTGCTCGCGGACAAGTACGACGCGATCTTCGTCGGCTCCGGTGCGCCGCGCGGCCGCGAGCTCGACATTCCCGGCCGCAAGGAGGCGGCCGCGAACATCCATATCGGCATCGACTGGCTGTCCTCCGTTTCCTTCGGTCACACCAACAAGATCGGCAAGCGCGTGATCGTGCTCGGCGGCGGCAACACCGCGATGGATTGCTGCCGCACGGCGCGCAGGCTCGGCGGCGAGAATGTCAAGGTCGTCGTGCGCTCCGGCTTCGAAGAGATGAAGGCTTCGCCCTGGGAGAAGGAAGACGCGATCCACGAGGACATCCCGATCCTCAATTACATGGTGCCGGTAGAATTCAAGCATGTAGGCGGCAAGCTCATTGGCGTTACCTTCCAGAAGGTCAGGGCCGAATACGACGCCAAGGGCCGCCGCAATCTCGTCCCCTCAGGCGAACCGGACCAGACCATTCCCTGCGACGACGTGTTGGTCGCGGTCGGCCAGGAAAACGCGTTTCCCTGGATCGAGCGCGACTGCGGCATCGAGTTCGACAAGTGGAATATGCCGAAGGTCGATACCAAGACCTTCGTCTCGACCAACCCGAAGGTCTTCTTCGGCGGCGACGCCGCCTTCGGGCCGAAGAACATCATCTGGGCGGTCGCACACGGCCATGACGCCGCGCTGTCGATCCACAGGCTGCTCTCGGGCGAGGACATCAACGAGCGCCCGCTGCCAGAGGTGCACGTTACCTCCCAGAAGATGGGTATCCACGAATGGAGCTATGACAACGACATCTCGCCGGAGAAGCGCTTCAAGGTGCCGCACCGCGACAAGGTGGTGGCCCTGAAGGACATCCGTGCCGAGGTCGAGCTCGGCTACGACGTCAAGCTCGCGCTCGGCGAGGCGCATCGCTGCCTGAACTGCGACGTGCAGACGGTGTTCTCCACCTCGCTGTGCATCGAGTGCGATGCCTGCGTCGACATCTGCCCGATGGATTGCATCACCTTCACGGAGAACGGCGAGGAGGCAGATCTGCGCCAGCGCCTGAAGGCGCCCTCACCGCATCCCGACCAGGATCTCTACGTTTCCGGCGATCTCAAGACCGGGCGCGTGATGGTGAAGGACGAGGACGTCTGCCTGCATTGCGGTCTCTGCGCCGAGCGTTGTCCCACCGGTGCCTGGGACATGCAGAAATACCTCATCGATATGACTCACGCAGGATCATCATGTCCGACAAAAAGCCGATCAGCAGCGTAAACGACTTCGTCGTCCGCTTCGCCAACGTCAACGGCTCGGGCTCGGCTTCGGCCAACGAGCTGTTTGCCCGCGCGATCCTGCGCCATGGCGTACCGGTCTCCCCGCGCAATATCTTCCCCTCCAACATCCAGGGCCTGCCGACCTGGTATGAGGTACGGGTGACGGAAGCCGGCCATCTCGGCGCCCGCGGCGGCGTCGACATGATGGTGGCGATGAACCCGCAGACCTGGGACAAGGACATCGCCGGCATCGAGCCTGGCGGCTACCTGTTCTACGATTCCACCAAGCCGATGCCATCGACGAAATTCCGTGGCGACATCACCGTGATCGGCGTTCCCCTGACCGCGATCACCAACTCGACCTATACCGATCCGCGCCAGCGCCAGCTGTTCAAGAACATCATCTATCTCGGCGCGCTCGCTGCGCTCCTCGACATGGATCCCAAGGTGATCGAGCAGCTGATCGGCGAGCAGTACAAGGGCAAGGAGAAGCTGCTCTCCTCCAACGTCCATGCGCTGCATCTCGGTCGCGACTGGGCGTTGCAGAACCTGAAATGCCCGATCGGGCTGCGGGTGAAGAAGGCCGACAAGGTCGGCGACCGCATCTTCATCGAGGGCAACAGCGCCGCGGCGCTCGGCGCCGTCTATGGTGGCGCGACGGTGTGCGCCTGGTATCCGATCACGCCATCCTCGTCGGTTGCGGAAGCCTTCACCAGTCACTGCAAGAAGTACCGGCACGATCCCGAGACCGGCAAGGCGAAATACGCGATCGTGCAGGGCGAGGACGAGCTTGCCTCCATCGGCATCGTGATCGGTGCCTCCTGGAACGGCGCACGTGCCTTCACCGCGACGTCGGGCCCGGGCATCTCGCTGATGACGGAGTTCATCGGCCTCTCTTACTTCGCCGAGATCCCGGCCGTGATCATGAACATCCAGCGCGCCGGCCCCTCGACGGGCATGCCGACCCGCACGCAGCAATGCGACATCATCGCCTGCGCCTATGCCTCGCATGGCGACACCAAGCACGTGCTGCTGTTCCCGGAAGATCCGGCCGAGGCCTTCGAGTTCGCGGCGGCCGCGTTCGATCTCGCCGAGCGGCTTCAGACCACGATCTTCCTGATGCTCGATCTCGATATCGGCATGAACCACCGCCTCTGCCGTCCGCTGAAGTGGGACGACGCGCGGCAATATGACCGCGGCAAGGTAATGACCGCGGAGATGCTGGAAGAGGGCCGCGACTTCGGCCGCTACCTCGACGTCGACGGTGACGGCATCCCCTACCGCACCTATCCCGGCACGCATCCGACCAAGGGCTCCTATTTTACCCGCGGCACCTCGCGCGACCGCTATGCGCGCTACTCCGAGGAAGGCACGGTTTACGCCGACAACATGCAGCGCCTGGTGCGCAAGTTCGAGACCGCGCAGGATCTCGTGCCCCGGCCGCTCCAGGCCAATGCGGAACGGCCGACCAAATATGGCGTGATCTATTTCGGCTCTACGGCGCCGGCGATGGACGAGGCGATCGGCCTTTTGGAAGCGCGCGGGCATCAGCTCGACAGGTTGCGCATCCGCGCATTCCCGTTCCATTCGAGCGTGGCGAGCTTCCTCGCCGAGCACGATTTCGTCTACGTCGTCGAGCAGAACCGCGACAGCCAGCTCCGTCAGCTCATCGTCAACGAGAACGGCATCGACCCGGTGCGTCTCGTACCGATCGTACATTACGACGGCTCGCCGATCACCGCCCGCTTCATCGCAAAAGCCATTGGCGACCACCAGGATCACCTCAAGGTGACCCCGCTCCGCAAGGCCGTGTCATGACCTACATTGCAAAGCCGAAATTTCATCACCCGGGCCTGAAGAAGAACGAGCTCGGCTACACGCATCGCGACTACGAGGGCAAGATCTCGACGCTGTGCGCCGGCTGCGGCCACGACTCGATCACGGCCTCGATCATCGAGGCGTGCTACGAACTCTCGATCGAGCCACACCGGGTGGCGAAGATCTCCGGCATCGGCTGCTCGTCGAAGACGCCCGACTATTTCCTCGGCAATTCGCACGGCTTCAACTCCGTGCACGGCCGCATGCCGTCGGTGCTGACCGGCGCCAACCTCGCCAATCGCGACCTGATCTATCTCGGCGTCTCCGGCGACGGCGATTCCGCCTCGATCGGTTTCGGCCAGTTCGCACACTCGATCCGGCGCGGCGTCAACATGACCTATATCGTCGAGAACAACGGCGTTTATGGCCTGACCAAGGGCCAGTTTTCGGCGACCGCCGACCGCGGCTCGAAATCCAAGAAGGGCGTCACCAACACCGACAACGCCATCGACCTCGTCGCGATCGCGCTGCAGTTGGGGGCGACCTTCGTCGCGCGCAGCTTCTCCGGCGACAAAACGCAACTTGTACCACTTATCGCCGCGGCGATCCGCCACAAGGGTGCGTCCTTCATCGACGTCATCAGCCCTTGCATCGCCTTCAACAATCATGCCGGCTCGACCAAGAGCTTCGACTATGTCCGCGAGCACAATGACGCGGTGAACCGGCTCGACGTGCTGGTCGGTCGCGACCCGATCGCCGTCGACTACGCGCCTGGCTCGGTGCAGGTTGTCGAGCAGCATGACGGCAGCAAGATCGCGCTGCGCAAGATCGATGCCGACTACGATCCGCATGACCGGTTAGGGGCGATGACCTTCCTGCAGAAGCACGCCGCCAAGGGGCAGATCGTCACCGGGCTGCTCTATGTCGATCCGGACGCGGAGGATTTGCACGAGCATCTCAACACGGTCGAGACGCCGCTGAACAGGCTGGAGGCAGACGATCTCTGCCCGGGCTCAACCGTGCTGGACAAGATCAACGCCAGCCTGCGCTAAAGCGCGATGAGATCAGGACGAATCGTCATCGCGCTTTAGGTTGTTGTTTACGCATGATCTCCGCGCAAACGCGTTCCGCGTTTGTCGCGAGGGAAAACCGCTTCGCACTTTGCGCTAACGCGGCCCTTCGGGTCCGGATCATGCTTTAGCCAGCAGACCGGACGAAACCCTATCTGACCCGGACGCTGACCTTGCTCGACACAACGGGCGGGTCGAACGGATAGTGCTTCGCGTCGCCGAGCACCAGCTGAAGCGTGTGGGTGCCTGGCGGGAGCTCGAGAAAGGTCTCGGTCTGCCCCGCTCCAAAGTGAAGATGCGACTTGTCCTGCGGAATCGGCTCCTTGGGATCGATCGGGTCGTTGACGTCGATCAGCAGATGATGATGACCACTGTTCTGGTAATCGTCGCCGGCATGCGTCACGCCCATGTTGCGCAAGCCGAACCGGACCCAGAATCCGCCCCTGATCTTCTGACCATCATGCGGCGTGATGAAATAGAGCTTTGCGTCCTTCGGCGCCGGCTTGCCTTGCGAATAGGCTGCGTTGGAGGACAATGCGAGCAGTGCTGAAAGCGCGAGGCAGCAGACGATCTTCATCGATCTCCCTCCGCGCCTACGGACCAAGCGCTATGCGGAAGCCGTGGGTCGGATAGCGAACATTGGTATCGTAGCTGTCGCGGTTCGCCGGTCGCACATAGCGCGCGTCGTTCTTCCAGGACCCCGAGCGCAGAACATGCGAACCGCAGTCGCCGCCGATCCAGGCTGAGCCGTCGGCCGGAGCGCCCTGGTAGTTCTTGTGCCAGCAATCGGCGACCCACTGATCGACGCCGCCTCCCATGTCGTAAAGCCCAAAGGGATTGGGCTTGAAACTGCCGACCTTGACCGGTTGATCGGCCGCCACGTCTCCGCAATCCTTGCAAGCCGCCATGCCCGGCTGCGGCTTGTCGCCCCACCAGTATTTTGTCTGGGTACCGCCGCGGGCGGCATACTCCCATTCAGCTTCGCTCGGAAGCCGGTACGGCTTCTTCGTCGCCTGCGCGAGCCAGCCGGCATATTGCTGCGCGTCCGTCCAACTTACATTCGTGACGGGAGCGTCGTCCTTTCCGACTGCCGCAAATCCGCAGGCCTTCGCCGCCGCACATTCGTTCCATTCACGGACGGTCACGGGATATTTTCCGATCGCAAATGGTTTGATCGCAACCTGGTGGATCGGTCTTTCCGTCGGATCCTCGTTGCTGCCCATCGCAAAACTGCCGGCGCGGATCGCAATCACTTCCGGCTCCTGGACCTGTGCCGTGGATTGCGTCGCTGGTGGAGGCGAGGCTGCGGGCGCTGGCATTGCTGTCGGCGACGGAGAGGCCACGGGAGCGGCCTGCGGCGCCGGCGCCGTCGAGCCGGGTTCGGTTTGACCGGATTGCGGCGCCGGGGATGCTGGCGGAGCCGCGGCGGGGGGAGCTGCCGCGTGCTGATCGAGACGGGGGCCTTGCTGCGCGAGCAGGTACCAAAGCACGCCGCTCGCAATCACGAGCAAGGTCAGGCCGAGGAGAAACAGCAGGACGGTCTCGCGCCGGCCTCGCGTCCTGCCGACGGCGTCCGCGTCCGGCAGCACGCGATAGACGCGCACGGGATCGGTGATGTTCTTGACCTTGCGGTCCCCGAGCGATTCGTAGCCGCACACGACCTTGTGCTTGATCTGCTCATAGATCGCGCCTGAGATGAAGACCTGACCGGGCTCGGCAATCCCTTCAATCCGCGTCGCGATGTTGACGCCGTCGCCATAGACGTCGTCCGGCTCCACGATGACATCACCGAGATTGACGCCAATCCGGTATTCGATCCGTGAATCCTTCGGAAGCGTGGCATTGCGGCCGACGAGGTTCTGCTGGATGACGATGCTGCACCGAACAGCCTCGACGGGACTGTCGAAAATCGCGATGAAGCCGTCGCCCGTCGTCTTGATCAGCGTTCCGTGGTGCTCGACGATGCTGGGCTGGATCAGATCGCGCTCGATCCGCTTGACGCGGACATGCGTGCCTTCCTCGTCGGCCTGCATCAAGCGGCTGTAGGACGCGATGTCGCCGACGATAATGGCGGCGAGGCGGCGAGGCATCCTGTTATTCGGAGGCGGCTCACCCTGATTCCCCGATTTGAAGTTGCGAATTTCGCCCATTGCTGGGGCTCCACAAACTTGCAAATGGCGGCATGCACGTTCAGCCTCAATGGAGGCTGCGTACAAAATGCAGGCTATCACATCGCGCAGTACGGACAAGCAAGGTGCGACCGGATCAGAGCTTCTCGCGAAGTATCGGCATCGGGTTCCGGTCGAAAATGCCGCTGCGCCCTTTGAACTTTCTCAATGCCGCGAGCGACTAAAGCTTGCAACGGAACTTCGTCGCGCCGAGCGAGACTTCGCTCACTCGATGGCTTCGTCGGCGCTCGCAAGCAGGTCCGGCGGCACCTCGATCCCCAACAGCTTCGCCGTCCTCAAATTGATGACGAGCTCGAATTTTGTCGGCGCCTGCACCGGTAGATCGGCCGGCTTCGTTCCGCGAAGAATGCTATCCGCATAGGAAGCGACCTGGCGGAACAAGTCCGGGAAATCCAGCCCGTACGACATCAGCGCACCGCCTGTCGGAAAGCTGCGGAACGGATGGATGCTGGGAATACGCAGCTCGTTGGTCAGGCTGACGATCAGATCCTGATGCAGGATCGGCAGGGAGTCGGGTAGCGTCATCAGCCCGGCCCTGGGCAAACCTCCCGCGCCGCGAATGGCGCGCTCGATCTCGCCGGCATCGCCGACGTAGATGGTCTGCACGTTCACGCCGGTTTCGCGTCCGTCGCTCTCGATCTGGCGAGCGAACGGCGCGCTGGTGTTGTTGTCGGGATTGGCGATCAGGACGATACGTTCGATCGTCGTGTCGATGGCCTTCAGCAGATCGACCCATTTGCCCCCGACCGCGAGTTCGAAATTCGTAAAGCCGGTGAGGCTTCCTCCGGGGTGCGACAAGGACGCCACCACCCCGAGCTCGACGGGATCAGCCACCAGCAGGAAGACGACGGGTATCGCGCCTGAATACTTGCGCATTGCCTCGAGTGCAGGACTTCCCTGCGCGATCAGCAGGTCCGGCTTCCGCTGCACCAGCGAAGCCGAGGCCTCCGACAGGGGGGATGCCATCGGTTTGGCCAGCCGCAGGTCGAACTCCAGATTATCGCCGTCGCGCCAGCCGAGCTCGCGCAGCCGGTCCAGGAGTGCGGCGCGAAGCGGCAGCAATTGCTGCTCGCTGAACGAGGAGACCATGCCGACGAGCTTCCTGCGCGGCGCCGGCTGGGCGTTCGCCGCAAGCCACGGCGCGGCCGCCAGGAGCCCGATTGCGCGGATGAAGGCACGCCGGATCATGCGCGGCCCGGATTGGCTAGAATGCATCATGCGCGTGTATCAGCATTCGGCCATCCAGGGGATGGGTAAATCCGGGGCTTGCCCGGCGCACCAGGCCATCGCGGGCAAGTGAACGCATCCTGCCCGCGTGGCGACTAACCGCCATATCCCGCCGGCCGGCAGCCGGACACCTCACCGGTTCGAAGCGCTCAGGACCAAACATGAAACTTCCCCTCCTCGTCGCTTTCACCCTCGCCGCTCTCGCCGGCACCGGCCAAGCCCAGGAGGCGACCAAGGCCCAGTCCGATACTTTTGACGCGCGAATGTTTGCGGGCGCTCCCGGCCACAAGGCCTATGCCTGCTTCGTCCGCCGCTACGATGCCGACCATCTGGCTCACCATCCGAAGCAGAAAGTTGCCTCCATGAAGCTGCTGGTCTCGGCCGAATACGAGAAAGAGGACAAGGAGCTGCACTACGCCTTCCGTCTGGGCTTCCGATACCGGCACCGCTCGGGCGAATTCGATTCCTCCGGCTCCTGCGGTCACGCGCTGTTTCAGGACAATGGCGACGAGGTCCGCTTCGGCTGCGGCGTCGATTGCGACGGCGGCGGCATCGGGATTGCGCTGTCGAAAGACGACAAGTCGGCTATCGTTCGGCTCGAACGCGTCAAGGTCTGGCAGAACAACAAGCTCGACGACGACGCCGAGGAATCGCTGGTCGCCGGCGTCGATGACAAGATTTTCCGGCTCGACCGCACCGATGCCAGCGAGTGCGCCTCGCTCGTGACCGACCGCAAGGAACTCGCCGCGCTTCGCCACAAGTGACAGGTTCGACCCGAACTCGAGAGACCCGCGATGAACCGACGTAGTATTCTGTGGAGCGCAGTATCAGCGTTGGGCACGGCCTTCGCCGCGTCGCGCGCGAAGGCTGCGACCGAACCGACGCCCGCGGACAGGCTGAAGGTCGTCTATCATTTGAGCGATGCCGAGAAGGTCAATTTCGTGCTCGGCAATATCCAGAATCATATCGACGGCGTCGGCGGTCCAGAGCACGTGACGATCGCGCTCGTCGTCCACGGGCCGGCGCTCAAGGCGTTTCATTCGGCGCGAGCCAATCCCGACGTCAGCAAGCGCGTCGGCGATTTCTCCAGGGATGGCGTTGAGCTCGCTGCCTGCAGCAATACCATGAGGGCGCAGAACATCACGCTGAAGGATCTCTTGCCCGGCTTCGTCGCCGCGGAGAAAGGCGGCGTGGTCCGCCTCGCGGAGCTGCAAGCGCGGGGGTATTTGTATTTGCGGCCGTGAGGCCAATGCAAGCCGCCTTCCCGTCTCCTCTTGGGGAGAAGGTGCGCATCCTGTGAATTGCCTACGCCGCCGCGGGGATCGGCCGCGGGCTCACGACGTACTCCCGCAAAACCTTGTCGTTGGCATCCACCTCGATCAACGACACGTCGTAGGTCCAGAGATCGGCGAGATGCTGGAGCACGCGCTTGGCGTCGGTCTCGTTGAGCTGCGAGCCCTTGATGACGTGGTGATGCAGGATCAGCCGGCGGTCGCCGGCGAGGTCGACGTCGACCACCTCGATATTGGCATCGATGAAGCCGACATCGTGCTGCCGTGCGAGCTCACGGCGGACGCGACGGAAGCCGCGCTCGTCGTGGATGGCATCGACCCGGATGCCGGCACGCTCCTCCGGATTGTCGTGGAGATGGAACATGCGCAGGTGCCGCATCAGCCTGGGACTGAGGAACTGCCCGATGAAGCTCTCATCGCGGTAGTTCGCCCAGACGTCGCGCAGCACGCCCATGGCGTCGCCCTTGCCGGCAATGTCCGGGAACCACTCCCGGTCCTCGGCCTCGGGATTTGTGGCGATCCGCTCGATATCCTGCATCATCGCAAAGCCGAGCGCATAAGGATTGAAGCCGGAGAAGCGCGGATCGTCGAACTCCGGCTGGAACACCACGTTGGTGTGTGATTGCAGGAATTCGAGGAAGTTGCCGTCGGTGATGCGGCCCTGCTTATGCAGGGTCGACATGATGCGATAGTGGACGTAGGTCGCCGTCCCCTCGTTCATCACCTTGGTCTGGCTCTGCGGATAGAAATACTGCGCGATGTGGCGGACGATCCGCAACAATTCACGCTGCCAGGGCGCCAGCCGCGGCGCGCTCTTTTCCAGGAAGTAGAGCAGGTTTTCCTGCGGCAGGCCGAGCAGCTTGCGACGCCGCTCGATGCTCAGCACCGACCGGCTCTTGCTCGGACCTGTCGGCACGGTGCGCCAGAGGTCGTTGAAGACCTCCTCCTCGTGCTGGCGACGGCGGCCGGCGCGCTTTTCCTCGGCCCGCAGATCGATATTCTTCTTGCCGGGATACCGGTCGATGCCGTGCGACATCAGCGCATGCGCCGCGTCGAGCGTGCGCTCGACCTCGACGCGGCCAAAGCGCGCCTCGCATTGCGAGACGTAGTTCTTGGCGAAGTCGAGGTAGTCCAGGATGCCGTCGGCATCGGTCCACTGCTTGAACAAATAGTTGTTCTTGAAGAAGTGGTTGTGGCCGAACGCGGCATGCGCGATCACCAGCGTCTGCATCGTCGCCGTGTTCTCCTCCATCAAATAGGAGATGCAGGGCGAAGAATTGATCACGATCTCGTAGGCGAGGCCCATCAGGCCCTTGCGGTAGGAGGCCTCGTGAAACGCAAAATGCTTGCCGAAGGACCAGTGCTTGTAGAACAGCGGCATGCCGACGGATGAGTAGGCGTCCAGCATCTGCTCGGCGGTGATCACCTCGATCTGGTTCGGATAGACGTCGAGGCCGAGCACCTTCTTCGCGACATCCTCGCAGGCATCGTGGATACGCTGCAAGGTGAGGAAGTCCCAGTCCGCGCCTTCGAACAATCGCCCGGTCTTGTCCGTCATGGAGCGGCCTTCTCCTGATTTTCGCGGCGCTGGAACAGGTCGTGGAACACCGGGAAGATTTCGCCGCGCTCGCTGACCTTGCGCATCGACAGCGGCGCGCCGCTGTTGCGCAGGCGCTCATAAAGCGTCCAGAGCGAGGAATCGGAGAGATCGAAGGCGCTGCCGCCGGACTCGCCAACCTCGAGATAAGCGAAGAACTGGCAGACCGGCAGGATTTTCTCGGTCAGGAGCATGCCGGCGAGTTCGCCGTCGGAATAGGAGTTGTCGCCGTCGGAGGCCTGGGCGGCATAGATGTTCCAGTCCGATGGATTGAAGCGCTCGCGCACGATCTCATGCATCGCCTGGAGCGCGCTCGACACCAGCGTGCCACCCGATGCCGGACCATAGAAGAAGGTCTGCTCGTCCACCTCCTCCGCGCGGTCGGTGTGGCGGATGAAAACGATCTCGACGTGCTTGTAGCGACGCTTCAAGAAGACGTAGAGCAGCATGTAGAAACGCTTGGCGAGATCCTTCATGTGCTCGGACATCGAGCCGGAGACGTCCATCAGGCAGAACATCACCGCCTGCGCTACGGGCTTCGGAACCGTCTCGAAGCGGCGATAGCGGATGTCGAGCGGATCGATGAAGGGGATGCGCTTGGATTTCACCTTCAGCTTCTCGAACTCGGCGACGAGCGCCGCGCGCTCGACTTCGTCGGTGCATTCGGCGATCCTGGCTTCCAGCTCATCCATTTCGCTCTTGCGCGGACGGCGCAGCGCGATACGGCGGGCGAGCGCGAGCTGGACAGTCCGGTTGACGGAGATGTTCGCAGGTGAGCCAGACGTGGTGTAGCCGGCGCGCTGGAGGCCCTCGCTTTCGGTCTGGGTGATCTTGCGCTTGGCGAGATCGGGAAGCTCGAGATCATCGAGGAAGAGATCGACGAACTCGTCGCGGCTCAAGACGAAGCGAAAGGCGTCCTCGCTGTCGCCTTCACCGGGACCGGAGTCCTTGGCGCTGCCCTGCCCCTGGCGCTGCAGATAGTCGCCCTCGACGAACTTCTTGTTCCCGGGCAGCACCATGTCGCGCGTGCCACCTTCGCGGCGGAAGCGCGGCTCGTGCATCCCGTCGAGGGGGATCGTGACCTCCCCTCCCTCCAGGACGTCCTTGATATCGCGTTCCTGCGAGGTCTTCTTGACGGCGCCCTGCACCAGGGATTTGGCTCGACGCAAGAACCGCTGGCGGTTCTCAAGACTCTTGCCGCCCGGATTCAGGCGCCTGTCAATAATGTGGGCCACGTTCTCATCCGCCTCAACCGGCCTGCTTCACACGCATATACCACTCGACCAGCCGGCGAACCTGACGCTCGGTGTAGCCGCGCTCCACCATGCGTGCGACAAACTCGCCGTGCTTCTTCTCGGTCTCGCCGTCCTTCTTGGACCCGAACGAGATCACCGGAAGCAGGTCCTCGACCTGAGAGAATATCCGCTTTTCGATCACGTCGCGAATCTTCTCGTAAGAGGTCCAGTTCGGATTCTTGCCGCTGTTCTGAGCCCTGGCCCGTAACGAGAATTTGACCACCTCGTTCCGGAAGTCCTTCGGGTTGGCGATGCCGGCCGGCTTCTCGATCTTGGTCAACTCCTGGTTCAAGAGTTCGCGATCCAGGAGCTGTCCCGTATCGGGATCCTTGAAGTCCTGATCCTCGATCCAGGCATCGGCATAGTCCACGTAGCGGTCGAACAGGTTCTGGCCGTAATCCGAGTAGGATTCGAGATAGGCCTTCTGGATCTCGTTACCGATGAACTCGGCGTAACGCGGCGCAAGCTCGGCCTTGATGAATTCCAAGTAGCGCTTCTCGGTCTCCTCGGGAAGCTGCTCGCGGCGGATCGCCTGTTCCAGCGCGTACATCAGATGCACGGTATCGGCTGCGACCTCCTGCGGATCGTGGTTGAAGGTCGCGGCCAAGATCTTGAAGGCGAAGCGAGTGGAAACGCCGTCCATGCCCTCATCGACACCGGCGGCATCACGATATTCCTGGACGCTGCGCGCCTTGGGATCGGATTCCTTCAGGCTTTCGCCATCGTAGACCCGCATCTTGGCAAACAGCGTGGAATTTTCGTGCCTGCGCAGACGTGACATCACCGAGAACCGCGCCATCGTCTCCAGCGTCGCGGGCGCGCAAGGTGCCGAGGCAAGCTCTGAGCCCTGGATCAGCTTTTCGTATATCTTCTGCTCCTCGGTGTATCGCAGGACATAGGGCACCTTGATCACGCAGATGCGGTCGATGAAGGCTTCGTTGTTCTTGTTGGACTTGAAACTCGCCCACTCGGCCTCGTTCGAGTGCGCGAGGATGATGCCGGTGAAGGGGATCGCACCGATGTTCTCGGTGCCGATATAGTTGCCCTCCTGCGTCGCGGTGAGTAGCGGATGCAGCATCTTGATCGGCGCCTTGAACATCTCGACGAACTCGAGGATGCCCTGGTTGGCGCGGTTGAGACCGCCGGAATAGCTGTACGCATCCGGGTCGTTCTGCGCGTAGGTCTCGAGCTTGCGGATATCGACCTTGCCGACCAGCGAGGAGATGTCCTGATTGTTCTCGTCACCGGGCTCTGTCTTGGCGATCGCGATCTGGCGCAGCCGCGACGGCTGGATCTTGGCGACGCGGAATTGCGAGATGTCGCCGCCGAAGGCCTCCAGCCGCTTGTAGCACCACGGGCTCATGAGGCCGGTGAGACGCCGGCGTGGAATGCCGTACTTCTCTTCCAACATCGGCCCGAGCTGCTCGGGATCGAACAGGCTGAGCGGGCTTTCGAACACCGGGCTCAGTTCATCGCCAGCCTTCAGCACGTAGATGGGCTGCACCTCCATCAACGACTTGAGCCGCTCCGCGAGCGAGGATTTGCCGCCGCCGACCGGGCCGAGCAGATAGAGGATCTGCTTGCGTTCTTCGAGGCCTTGCGCGGCGTGACGGAAGAAACCGACGATGCGCTCGATCGTTTCTTCCATGCCGTAGAAGCCGGCGAAGGCTGGATAGGTGCGGATCGTGCGGTTCAAAAAGATACGGCCAAGGCGTGGGTCCTTGGCCGTGTCAATCGTCTGGGGTTCACCGATCGCAGCTAGTAGTCGCTCGGCTGAGTTCGCGTACTTCATGGGATCGCTTCGACACGATTCCAGATATTCCGCCATCGACAAGTCGTGCTGGCTTCTCGCCTCGAACGACCGAGCGAAAGCGTTGAACAAAGAATCGTTGTACATGATCCCTCTCCGCGTGATTTCCGCTACTCAAGCTGAAACGAAAGCAGTTACCGGACCGTTCCTCAGCGCCCGTCTCGAATCAGCGTGAGCACATGATGATCATTGGACACCCGAGCGCCTTCTTGGCGCAACGCACGACGTAGGCACCGGATGAGTTACGAACAGGCACTTGCCTGTTATTTATGCGAATCTATACCCGTACCTGATAATTTCCAGCAAATGTCGCCCCGCCGCAACATCCGGGCGTTACCGGGGATGAGACCATCCGGCAGCGCAACATGGTTGCCCCGCCGGCGGCAAACTTATGACGCTTTGACGGCGAAGCTTTGAGCGTCGTGACAGCCCTTCTGCTGCAATGCGGTGCGCCGTTCGCTCGCGTCGTAACGAGCCTGGTAGGCTCGCAGCAGCGTCGCGAAGTCCGTCGCCAGTCCGGCCGGATCGATGTCGATGAAATCCGCATCACTCTGTGGCGAGATCGCGCGTCTGCTCCTGACGCAGCGAAGTCGCCGCAGCAGCGCCGGCGTGTGCGTCAGCATCACGGCTTTGCATCCGCGGCTTTGGTGCACCGAAACGTCTTCGAAGGAGTCCCAGAACCGGCATTCATTGCTAATACGCAAGGCCAGGATGCCGTAGCGGCTGACTATCACGACCGCGCCCCGCTCGGCCGGCAACATCCAGATCAGTCGGCAGGTGACGAGCCCGAACAGCAGAACACCCGCGCAGTCTGCCGCCCGCTCCGAGGCGCCAAGGCCACCCCACAACTCGAAGGCAAACGTGGCGCTGACAAGGGTCATGACAAACCCCAGCGCAATCAGCCCTCCGAGGTGGGAAACGCCATAGCCGATATCGAGATCGTCGGTCGCACCGGGATCGGCAGGAAGGCCAGATCGATGCGGCGTGACGGCAATCGCAAGGCCGTCAGAATTTGCGTTCATGCTTATCCCCCAGCACGGCAGTTCATGAATGAACCAACGCAACCCGCCACACGGGCAAATGCTTGAGCCCGCAGGACGAAACTCCGTTCGGCGAAGGCTCACGTTCCGCTCAGAACTCTGGCCGAAAAGCGCGGCCAAGAACTTTCACGCAACGGGACGACCGATCGGCTGGATCGCTATGATCTCAGTAGAGTTATGCCGAGAGTATGACGCACATACCCTTGATTGGTTCCCTCCCAAGGTCATGTTAACACACCATAGCGCGTCAGGACCGGCGCTGGAACCCCTCGCCCGCCACCGGCTCGGAGAAAAGAGAGACCATGAATCCCGTCAAAGAACTGGAAAAGCGCGGACAGGCCGTCTGGCTCGACTTCCTGGCCCGCGGCTTCATCGCCAAGGGCGACCTGAAGCGGCTGATCGAGACCGACGGCGTCAAGGGCGTCACCTCCAACCCGTCGATCTTCGAAAAGGCGATTGGCAGCTCGGACGAATATGACGCCCCGATCGGCAAGGCGCTGAAGCGCGGCGACCGTCCGGTCGCCGACCTGTTCGAGCAGCTCGCGGTCGAGGACATCCAGAATGCCGCCGACGTGCTGCGTCCGGTCTATAACCATCTGAAGGGCCAGGACGGCTTCGTCAGCCTGGAGGTATCGCCCTATCTGGCAATGGATACCAAGGGGACGGTCGCGGAAGCCCGGCGGCTCTGGAAGGACGTCGATCGCAAAAACTTGATGGTCAAGGTGCCGGCAACGCCGGAGGGCCTGCCGGCCATCGAGCAGCTCATCGGCGAAGGCATCAGCATCAACATCACCCTGTTGTTCTCCAAAGAGGTCTATCTGGAGGTCGCCGAGGCCTATCTTGCAGGCCTCGAAAAATACGTGGCCGGCGGCGGCGATCCGTCGCATGTCGCAAGCGTCGCAAGCTTCTTCGTTAGCCGGATCGACACCTTGGTCGACAAGCAGCTCGACGAGAAGATCGCCCGCGCCAATGACCCCAATGAAAAAGAGCGGCTGGCGGCACTCAAGGGCAAGGTCGCGATCGCGAACGCGAAACTCGCCTACCAGGACTATAAGCGCCTGTTCTCCGGGCCGCGCTGGGACAAGCTCGTCGCCAAGGGCGCGAGGCCACAGCGAATGCTGTGGGCTTCCACCGGCACCAAGAACAAGGACTATAGCGACGTCCTCTATGTCGAGGAATTGATCGGCCCGAACACCATCAACACCGTGCCGCCGGCCACGCTCGATGCGTTCCGCGACCACGGCAAGCTCCGCGACAGCCTGGAGGAGAACGTCGAGGAGGCCGCCCGCGTGCTGGAGGAGCTCGAGCGCTCCGGCATCTCCCTCGACGAGATCACGGAGGAGCTCGTCAAGGATGGCGTGAAGCTGTTCGCCGACGCCGCCGACAAGCTCTATGGCGCGGTCGCCTCCAAGCGCGCCACCGTGCTCGGGGCAGCGATCGACCGCCAGCACTTTGCCCTTGGCGAGGGGCTCGGCAAGGCCGTGACCAAGAGCACCGAGGAGTGGCGGGTCTCGGCAAAGATCCGCAGGCTCTGGCAGCACGACAAATCGGTCTGGACCGGTGCGGACGAGAACAAGTGGCTTGGCTGGCTCGACTGCGCGGCGAAGGCCGACATCGCCGACTATGCGGATTACGCAGGCCGGGTGAAGGGGCAAAAATTCTCCGATGCCGTCGTGCTCGGCATGGGGGGATCGAGCCTCGGGCCCGAAGTGCTGGCCGAGACGTTTGCGCGGAAGGCCGGCTTCCCGAAGCTGCATGTGCTCGACTCTACCGACCCGGCGCAGGTACGGGCGATGGAAGCCAAGATCGACATCGCCAACACCGTATTCATCGTATCCAGCAAGTCCGGCGGCACCACCGAACCGAACGCGATGAAGGACTATTTCTACGACCGTGTCGCGCAAGCGGTCGGCTCCTCCGTCAAGACCGGCCATCGCTTCATCGCGGTCACCGACCCCGGCTCGTCGCTGGAGAAGGCTGCCAAGACGCTGAACTATGCCCGCGTCTTCCACGGCGAGCCGTCGATCGGCGGCCGTTATTCCGTGCTGTCGCCCTTTGGCCTCGTGCCGGCCGCGACCGCCGGCATCGATGTCGGAAGCTTCATCAAGCACACGCTCGCCATGGTGCGCTCCTGCGGACCGGACGTGCCGCCGCATGAAAATCCCGGCGTGCAGCTCGGCCTCGCCATGGGGCTCGCCGGCCTCGAGGGCCGCGACAAGGTGACGATCTTTTCGTCGAAGAAGATAGCTGATTTTGGCGCCTGGGCCGAGCAGCTCATCGCGGAATCGACCGGCAAGGAGGGCAAGGGCCTGATCCCGATTGACGGCGAACCGCTCGGAGATCCTTCGATTTACGGCAACGACCGCTTCTTCGTCGATATCCGTACCGAGAGTGAGACGGACGATGCTCACGAGGAGAAGCTCGCCGCACTCGAGCGCGCAGGTCACCCCGTGGTACGCATCGTCACGAAGTCGGTCGACCATCTTGGCCAGGAGTTCTTTCGCTTCGAGATGGCGACCGCGGTCGCGGGCTCCATCCTCGGCATCAACCCGTTCGACCAGCCGGACGTGGAAGCAGCCAAGATCAAGACCCGCGAGCTCACCGCCGCGTTCGAGAAAGCCGGCGCGCTGCCGCCCGAAGAGCCGGTCGTCAGCACCGCGGACGCCGATCTCTACACCGACGAAGCCAACGCCGCGGCGCTCCGTGCGGCCGGCGCGAACGGCGACCTCACCTCGTGGCTGCGAGCGCATCTCGGCCGCTCCCGGCAAGGCGACTATGTCGCCCTGCTCGGCTACATCGCGCGTGACAAGGCAACGATCGAAGCCTTGCAGGCGATGCGGACGGAGGTGCTCGAAAAGCGCCATGTCGCCACCGCCGCGGAATTCGGTCCGCGCTTCCTGCATTCGACCGGACAGGCCTACAAGGGCGGGCCTGACAGCGGTGTGTTCCTGCAAATCACGACCGACGACGCCAAGGACCTTCCGGTGCCGGGCCAGAAGGCAAGCTTTGGCGTGATCAAGGCGGCGCAGGCGCGCGGCGACTTCGACGTGCTCACCGAGCGCGGACGACGCGCGCTCCGCGTGCACCTGAAGGGCGGGCTAAAGAAAGGCCTCGCCGCGCTGAACGCCGCGCTCTCGCAAGCGTTGAACTGAAAGAGGATACGTCAATGCAGCTCGGCATGATCGGCCTCGGCCGTATGGGCGGCAACATTGTCCGCCGGCTGATGCGGAACGGCCATTCGGCCGTGGTCTATGACAAGGACGCCAAGGCCGTCGCCGACCTTGCCGCGGACGGCGCGCAAGGCGCGAGCACGCTGGAAGAGTTCGTCGCCAAGCTCGACGAGCCGCGCACCGCCTGGGTGATGCTGCCCGCCGGCCGCATCACCGAGACGACGATCGAGACGATCGCAAAGCTGATGCAAGCCGGCGACGTCATCATCGACGGCGGCAACACGTTCTGGCAGGACGATGTCCGCCGCGGCAAAGCGCTCAGGGAACACGGCATCCACTATGTCGACGTCGGCACCTCCGGCGGAGTCTGGGGGCTCGACCGCGGCTATTGCATGATGATCGGCGGCGACAAGGCGGTCGTCGACCGGCTCGATCCGATCTTCGGCACGCTTGCGCCGGGCGCCGGCGACATTCCACGCACCCCGGGGCGCGAAGGCCGCGATCCCCGCATCGAGCAGGGCTACATCCATGCCGGCCCGATCGGCGCCGGTCATTTCGTCAAGATGATCCACAACGGCATCGAATACGGCCTGATGCAGGCCTATGCCGAGGGTTTTGACATCCTCAAGAACGCTGACATCGAGGCGCTGCCGGCGGATCATCGTTTCGATTTCGATCTCGCCGACATTGCCGAGGTGTGGCGGCGCGGCAGCGTCATCCCGTCCTGGCTGCTCGACCTCACCTCGACCGCACTCGCCGACAGCCCGGCCCTGTCTGAGTATTCAGGATTCGTGGAAGATTCCGGTGAAGGACGCTGGACCGTGAATGCGGCGATCGACGAGGCGGTGCCGGCCGAGGTTCTGACCGCAGCGCTATTTGCCCGCTTCCGCTCGCGCAAGGAGCACACTTTCGCGGAGAAGATCCTCTCCGCCATGCGCGCCGGCTTCGGGGGGCACAAGGAGCCGAAACAACCGGGCGTATCCAAGCCCAAAGCCTGAAGGCCCGCCATTCGTGACAAAAGACCCGCAGCCCAAACGCAAGCCCGAAAATTGCGCCTTCGTCATCTTCGGCGTCACGGGAGATCTCACCCATCGCCTGGTGATCCCATCGCTCTACAATCTCGCCGCCGAGAACCTGTTGCCGGAGAAATTCTGCGTCGTCGGCGTCGCGCGCAAGGGCATGTCGAATGACGAGCTGCGCGACGGCCTGTTGAAGGGTCTGCGCGAGCATGCCACCCGTCCGGTCGATGACGTCGTCGCCCAGCAACTCCTGCAATGCGTGACTTTCGTCGAGGCCGATACGAAGGATCCACAGTCCTTCGATACGCTACGCGAGCATCTGGACGCGCTCGAATGCTCACGCGGCACCGGCGGCAACCGGCTGTTCTATCTCGCGACCCCGCCGGCGGCGTTTGCACCGACCGCGCGCGAGCTCGGCCGCACCGGATTGATGAAGGAGGACAACGGCGCCTGGCGGCGCCTCGTGGTCGAAAAGCCATTCGGCACCGACCTTGCCTCGGCGCGCGCGCTGAATGCCGAGCTCCTGAAGATCATGGAAGAGCACCAGATCTACCGGATCGATCACTACCTCGGCAAAGAGACGGTGCAGAACATCCTGGTACTGCGCTTTGCCAACGGCATGTTCGAGCCGATCTGGAATCGCAACCATATCGATCACATCCAGATCACCGTGGAGGAACGGCTTGGCGTCGGCCATCGCGGCGGCTTCTACGACGCAACGGGCGCGCTCCGCGACATGGTGCCGAACCATCTGTTTCAGCTGATGTCGCTGGTCGCGATGGAGCCGCCGAGCCGTTTCGATGCGCACTCCGTCCGCTCTGAAAAAGCAGAGGTTCTCTCCGCGATCCAGCAGCCGAGCGAAGAGGAAGCGCTGAAGAGCTCGGTTCGCGCGCAATATCTGGCAGGCCACATCGGCGATGCCGATATCCCGGACTACCGCAAGACGGAGGACGTCAAGTCCGGCAGCACGACCGAGACTTATGTGGCGCTGAAACTCCTGATCGACAACTGGCGCTGGGCCGGTGTGCCCTTCTACCTGCGCACCGGCAAGGCGCTGGCTCACAAGCGCACCGAGGTTGCGATCAAGTTCAAGCAGGCACCGCTGTCGATGTTCAGCGGCACCACGGTCGACCGCCTGTCGCAGAATTTCCTTACCATCGGAATTGCGCCGACCGAGACCATCGAGTTGCAGTTCAACGCCAAGATTCCGGGACCGAGCGTCACGATCGACGGCGTCGAGATGAAGTTCCGCTACGGCGACTATTTCAAGGCCGATCCAAGCACCGGCTACGAGACGCTGATCTACGACTGCATGATCGGCGACAACATCCTGTTCCAGCGCGCCGACGGCGTCGAAGCCGGCTGGCAGGCCGTGCAGCCGTTCCTCGATGCCTGGAAGAAGGCGGGCACCAACGGCATCGAGACTTATCGCGCCGGGAGTGACGGCCCCTCCTGCGCCGACGAGCTACTCCGGCGCGACGGGCGCAGCTGGCGGAAATATTCGTAATGGCTGCCGCCGACCAGCCGAAACTGATAGTAGCCGCCGACGCCGATGCGCTGGCGCAGGCCGCAGCCGAACGCGTGATGGCGCGCATCGCGGCCAATCCGGGCCGCATTGCGATCTGCCTTACCGGCGGATCGAGCCCGAAGAAACTCTATCAATTGCTCGCAAGCGAGACCTGGCGCGACAAGATCCCCTGGGAGCGCGTGCACTGGTTCATCGGCGACGAGCGATTCGTGCAGGACGATGATCCCCTCAACAACATGACGGTGGCGCGCGCGATCCTTCTCGATCGCAGCGCGCCACCCGGCCATGTCCACCCGATCCCCACCGCGACCGAGAGTCCCGATCAGAGCGCCTTGGCCTATCAGCGCGAGCTCCAATCCTTCTATGGTGGGGACCAGCTCGATTCGTCACGCCCACTGTTCGACCTGGTCCTGATGGGCGCGGGGCCGGACGGCCACACCGCCTCGCTGTTTCCCGGCTATCCCGCGGTCGAGGAGACAGAACGCTGGGTCGTTGGCGTGCCCAGGGCCAATGTCGCGCCTTTCGTGCCGAGGGTCTCGCTCACCTTGCCCGCTTTGGCGTCATGCCACGAAATGCTGTTCGAGATTGCCGGGCACGACAAGCAAGCGATCTTGACGCGGCTCCTCAATGGCGAGAACCTGCCGGCCGTACGCGCGCGCTCGAATGGTGAGACCGTCTGGCTGGTCGACCAGGCCGCGCTCCCGGAGGGGATTCGTGGCGGGCAGTGAAGTACCTTGTGCATTGATCGTGATGGGCGTGTCGGGCTCGGGCAAGAGTACGGTTGCGGAAGCACTCGGTGAGCGGCTCGGCTGGCGATTCGAGGACGGCGACAGTTTCCATCCGCCGAGCAATGTCGCGAAGATGAGCGCCGGCCACCCGCTCACCGACGAGGACCGCTGGCCCTGGCTCAACGCCATCGCCGACGAGATTGCGCGTGTCTGCGAGGCCCGCGAGCACGTCATCATCGCCTGCTCGGCGCTGAAGCACACTTATCGCGACGTGCTCTTGCGTGGACGCGATGACGTCCGCTTCGTGTTCCTGAGGGGCACCCAGGAGCTGATCGCCGACCGGCTCGCCCACCGCAAGGGGCACTTCATGCCGCCCGGGCTGCTGACCAGCCAGTTCAAGGCGTTGGAGCCGCCGGAAGCGAGCGAACACGTGATCACCGTCTCGATCGACGAGACCGTCGAGGCGATAGTTGATGGCGTCTTGCGGCAGTTGAAATTCGGCAGCGAGCAGCACAAGGCAATGTCATGACGCCCATCTCACTCGTGGTCTCCGACGTCGACGGCACGCTGGTGACCAAGGACAAGACTCTCACCGAGCGCGCCAGGGCCGCGGTGCAGCGGCTGCGTGATGCCGGGATCGGCTTCACCATCACCTCCAGCCGCCCCAGCATCGGCATGCGCTTCCTGATCGAGCCGCTGGCGCTCTCACTGCCGGTCGGCGCCTTCAACGGCTCCTCGATCGTCGATCCGCAGATGAAGCCGGTCGAGCAGAATCTGATCCCGGCCTCAGCCGCCGAGCGCAGCGTCAAGATCCTCGACGAGTTCGGCGTCGATATCTGGCTGTTCACATCGGACAAGTGGCTGATCCGCAATCCGGAGGGGAAATACGTCGGTCACGAGCAGCACACGATCCGCGCCGATCCGACCGTCGTCAGCGACTTCTCGCCCTATCTTTCGAGCGCGTGCAAGATCGTCGGCGCCAGCGCCGACGCGCCGCATCTGGAGGCCTGTGAAAAGGCGATGCAGGAAGCGCTGGGGACTCAAGCCGAGGCGATCCGCTCGCAGACCTATTATCTCGACGTCACTCCGCCCGGCTGCAACAAGGGCACTTTCGTCCAGTCGATCGCGCGACGACTCGGCATCTCGACCGATGCGGTCGCGACGATCGGCGACATGCAAAACGACCTTGCGATGTTCCGCGTCAGCGGCCTGTCGATCGCGATGGGCAATGCAACCGATAATATCAAGCAGCAGGCTACTTACGTCACGACGACCAATGAGCAGGAAGGCTTTGCCGGCGCCATCGAGATGATCCTGAAGCGGAACGGGATCCGTTAAGCCAGCTATTGCGACCGCTGCACCGCCGGCTTCTCGGCGTGGGTCCTTGCGGCCGACAGATTATGCGCCGTATTGATCAGCGCGATGTGGGTCAGCGCTTGCGGGAAATTTCCGGTCTGGCGTCGCGCCACCGAGTCGTATTCCTCCGCCAGGAGCCCGACGTCATTGGCGATGCCGACCACGCGATCGAACAGCGCCTGCGCCTTGTCGAGGTCGCCGGCGAGCACATGAGCATCCGCAAGCCACAGGCTGCAGGCGAGGAACGCCCCCTCGATCGGCTGTGTCTCCTCGGACACTTCGCGGGGATCATGCCGCAGGACGAATCCGTCGCGCATCAGGTGCCGTTCGACCGCCGCGATGGTTCCGCGCACCCTGGCATCCTTTGCCGGGAGGAAGCCGACCGCGGGCAGCAGCAGCGCGCTGGCGTCGAGAACCTTCGAGCCATAAGATTCGACGAAAGCGTTCGCCTCGGCGTCGAAACCTCTCTGACAGACGTCCCGGTGGATGGCGTCGCGCAAGGCGCGCCAGTGCAGTAGCGGCGCCTTGAAGCCGAAGGTCTCGGCGCTCTTGATGCCGCGGTCGAAGGCAACCCAGGTCATCACCTTGGAGAAGACGTAGTGCCTGGGCTTGCCGCGGCGCTCCCAGATGCCGTGGTCGGGATGATCCCAGACCTCGGCAAGATGCTGGAGCACGGCGCATTCCAGCGCCCAGCTTTCGTCGTCGAGCTTCAACTTCGCCATGCGCGACTGGTGGAACGCGTCGATCAGCTCGCCATAGACGTCGAGCTGCAATTGCGCGTGGGCGGCATTGCCGACGCGAACCGGCTTCGCTCCCTCATAGCCGTCGAGCCATCCGGCCTCCCATTCGAGCAGCCGCCGCTGGCCCCAGATGCCGTACATGATCTGCATGTTCGCCGGTGAACCGGCGGCCGCGCGCAACAGCCAACTGTGCCAAGCCGATGCTTCCTCGGTATAGCCCGAGTTCATCAGCGCGAGCAGCGTGAAGGTGGCATCGCGCAGCCAGCAGAAGCGGTAGTCCCAGTTTCTGGCGCCGCCGAGCTTCTCGGGCAGCGAGGTCGTGGGCGCCGCGACGATGCCGCCGGTCGGGTCGAAAGTCAGCGCCTTCAGCGTGATCAGCGAGCGCATGATCAGATCGTGATACTCGCCGTCGCTATTGACGTGGCTGCACCAGTCCTTCCAGAAGGCTTCGGTCTCCGCGAGTGCGCGCTCGGGATCGATTGCCTCGGGCGGAGCGAGATGCGACGGCCCATAGGTCAGCACGAAGGGGATGGTCTCGCCCGCAGCGACCTCGAACTCCGCGACGGTGGTCAAGTCCTCGCCGCGGGTCTCGACGGGCGTGCGGAGCACCGTCATGTCCTGCCCGCAGATCGCAAGCACAGTGGAGCGATCCTCGGTGCGCCTGACCCAGGGGATATCGACGCCGAAGCCGAAGCGGATGATGAGCTCCATCCTGAGCTTGACGCGGCCCTTCAGGCCGCGCACCAGCCGGACGATGTCGGACGCCTTGCCGCGCGGCGGCATGAAGTCGATCAAGGCGACGGAGCCGCCGTCCGTCTCGAAACGGGTCTCGAGGATCAGCGTGTTGCCGAGATAGCGGCGGGCGCGAGCCGTCAGGGCTTCGCTTGGCGCAATCTGCCAGCGCCCGTTTCTCCTGGTGCCGAGGATTGCGGCGAAGCAGGCGTCGGAATCGAAGGCCGGCCAGCACAGCCAGTCGATCGAGCCGTCGTGGCCGACGAGGGCCGCGGTCTCGCAATCGCCAATCAGCGCATAATCTTCGATCTTCTGTGACAATTCCGTGTAACCCACCTGAAATTGTCGTGCTGGACTCTAACCGTGCGACCGCTCCCGCGTTGCGGCTTTCAGCGCCGCGCGATCGATGCTCGACGCAATCTTGTCCAGCGCGAGCGGCAGCCGCTGGCGCCAGTTGGGGTGCTCGTCGATCGTGCCGGGGATGTTCGGCTGGTCGATCACGCCCAGGAGATCCTCGAGCGACACCGCGAGAAGGCGGGAGGGCGTCCGGGACAGGAACGCCAGCACCGAATAGAGATCGTTAGCCTGAATGGCGTTGAAGCGCAGGATCTCGTCGAGCATGCCGAGGGCGTGCCAGCGCGCCTCCTCGTTCTCGCCGGGGTCGAGCCCGAGCGAGAGCTTCATCTTGAGATCGCTGAACGAGCGCCAGCCGGCATAGGTACACAGATCGTGCGTGTTCAACGTGACGAGCGCGTTGGACCTGTAGTGATCGAGATTGCGGAAACGCCCGGCGTCATCGCGCTCGAACATCATCACGAGATAGGACCAGATGCCCCAGTCCTGCATGGTCTCGCGAAAACCTTCCGGCACGGTGCCGAGATCCTCGCCGATCACGATGCATTTGTGCGCGGCGCTCTCGCGCGCGACCGCCGCCAGCAGCGCCTCGAATGGCATCTGCACATAGGCGCCGTTGTCCGGCTTGAAACCGCGCGGCACGAGGTAGAGCC